>CAZERJ010000051.1:0-19671 GCA_964514445.1 uncultured bacterium
GCGCACCCGCTGCTGCTCGAACTCGAGCAATTCTCACGCAAGGAAGGCGTGCCCGCGGTGCCGCGCGAGGTTGGGCGCCTGCTTTGGACGCTCGTCCACTGCATGCAAGCCAACCGCATTTTGGAAATCGGAACCGCGTACGGCTATGCAACGCTTTGGATGGCGCTGGGACAACCGCCGTCGGGAAAGATTTGGACGTTCGATCCGGATTTCGAGCGCACCGAAGTGGCGCTTTCATACTTTCAACGCGCGGGCGAAGACAACTACATCGAAATCGTGAACCAGCCGGCACTGGAAATTCTGCCGGTTTTCCCACAGCGCAACATGGATATCGTTTTCGTGGACGCACCGGCGGAGCATTACTCCGATTATTTGGAACTTTCACTGCCGCTGCTCAAACTTTCCGGCCTCATCATCTTCAACGGCTTGCTGGAAGACCTGAACGAAGATTTCAACCAACTCTTCTTGGGATACGAAGAACTGGCGGCGACGATTCTGCCGATTGGCGGCGGAGTGGGATTGGGCGCACGCAAAGAGTGAACTTGCGCGCCGTCATGCGGCGGTTTCCAACGGGCGTGACCGTCGTTACGAGCATCAAAGACGGCGAGCCGCGCGGCGTCACGGTGAACGCCTTCGCCAGCGTATCCGCCGAGCCGCCGATGGTGCTCATCTGTATCAACCGCGAGGCGCGCAGCTATCTCTACATCTCGACGTCGAGAATTTTTTGCGTGAATTTGCTGGCCGGCGATCAGCGCGCGCTGGCCGAGCGTTTTTCAGGAAAACTGCGCGAGCGCCAATTCGAAGACGTGGCGCACACAACCGCAGTCACCGGCGCGCCGGTGCTCGCCGGGACCGTCGGGTACTTGGACTGCGAGGTCGCCGAAGAACATCACGCGGGCACCCACAGCATTTTTATTGGAAATGTCGTGCAGGCGGACGCGAGGCCCGGTTCGCCGCTGGGGTATTACGACGGCGCGTTTCACGATTTCGGAATCCGCATTGATTAGCGCGCACACGTTTGCTGCCGGCATGCTCGCGTGCAACTGCACGATTCTCGCAGACGAGGAAACAAAGGAAGCGATCGTCGTTGACGGCGGCGATGGGGTCGATGCGGTGGTCAAGTATTTGGAGCAAAACGGTCTGCGCGCAAAATATCTCGTGCACACGCACGCGCACATCGATCACATCGGCGATTTGGCCAGCCTGCGCGAGCGTACCGGCGCACCGGGGTTGCTGCATCCCGCGGACTTGCCGTTATACCGCGCACTTGCGCTGCAGGCGTCGTGGCTTCCGGGCTATGAAACGCCGCGCATTATCGATCTCGACGCCGATTTGCACGACGAAGACGTGCTTCGCGCGGGCAGCATCTCGATGCAAGTGTTGCATACACCCGGTCACACGCCGGGCAGCGTTTGTTTCTCATTCGAGAGCGCCGGCGCAACGACCGTACTCTCGGGCGATACGCTGTTTGCCGGTTCAATCGGACGCTGGGATTTGGGCGGAACCTCGATGGAAGACATCGTCGCGAGCATCCACCGCAAGTTACTGGATTTTCCCGACCACACGAGCGTCATTCCGGGACACGGACCGTTCACGACCATCGGCATGGAGCGCAACACCAACCCCTATCTTCAGTAATGCCGGTCCACCGCCCAAGGCTTTTTGCCGGGATCGAACTCGACGAAAAAACACGCGCTCGCTGTGCGAGCGTTTCTATGCGCTTGCGAGACGCAGGTTTGGATGCTCGGTTCGAACTGTTCGAGAAGCTGCACATCACGTTGGCGTTTCTGGGCAACGTCGAGCCCGAAGCCGTTGCGCAGATTGAAGCAGCATTGGATGCGGCCGCATCCGCAACGCCTGCGTTTTCATTGGTGCTCGATCGCCTCAGTGCGTTCCCTAGCGAGCGCCGTCCGCGCGTCGTGTTCGTCGGCAGCCGCGAACAAGGCCCGGCATTTCGTAAAGCGGCAAGCAACGTGCGCGAAGCCCTTGCAGAGATCGGCTTCACGTTCGACAAAGCTGCCGTTGCGCACGTAACCCTCGCGCGAGTAAAGGGCGGCCGCGCTCATCTGCCGTTGTTGGACGTTGCGCCAATTCCACTTACGGTTCGTAGGCTAACGTTGTACCAATCGATTCCCGACGGACGCACAACGCGATATGAAATAGTGAAGCGCGCCGATCTCGTGTAAAATAGATCCATGACGCAAGCCGGCGAGGCATTAGCGGCCGCGCGCAAAGCTTACTTTCAAAACGATTGGGCAGCGCAAGAGCGCTATGCCCTCGAGGCTCTCCACGCGTCGCAGGTCGACGCGAGCGTTTCGGAACGCGCCATGGCGTTCCATCACTTGGGCCTGGCTTTGTATCATCGCAATGCTGCCGACGATGCACGTACCGCGTATCTGCGTGCCATCGAACTGTACAAACGCGCGGAAGACACCGCTTCGGTTGCATTTGCCGAAGTAAGTTTAGGAAGCGTCGAACTGGATCTCTGCGGCGACGCAGCCGCTGCAAGGCAGCACTACGATGCCGCAATACCGGTGCTGCGCGAAAGCGATCGCGCCTATCCGCTCGGCATCGCGCTGGGGAATATGGCCGAAGCGCTGCGCCTCGCGGGCGAGTATGAAGCCGCGTTGCGCTATGCCGAAGAAGCCGTCGAGTCGTTTCGCAAAGCCGGCGATCACGATCATGCCGGCTGGCAATTCATCACCATGGCAAATTGCTACACGCTCATGCGAAAATACGACGGCGCTTTTTCGTCGCTGCGCGATGCCTACACCGAAATAACGAAAAACGCGAACACACGCTGGTACGCGCATTATTTCGATGCGTGGCTCATGCTTGCAGTAAATTTAGCCGCCTGGGAACCTGCGGCGATGCTGGCGGGATTTCTGGACCGTTACCGTCACGAACACCGCGTCCCACGCCTTGCGGGTCTGGCGATGTGGTACAAGCTCAACGTTCAGCTCATCGAACGCAACCTTCAACCGGATCGCATGTTCGAACTGCGCATGAAGGGCGCACTCTTTAACGTGGAACAGGCACAGGAAGCCGCGCTACGGATGGTACCGCGGAATTAGCAGGCACAGGATACAACGGGTATCCATTTGGCGGCGCGTCCAAACAAAAGCCATCGTGTTGCAAAAAGCGTACCATTCCCTGAACTGCTTCAGCGCCTCGGCGAACCCACGAGTTCCGGAGTACACGTTATGTATGGGCCGGGAACAAGTCCACCTCAATATTGCACTGCGAACCTGATGTGGATATGCGACCCGGTAAGGTCCACGGACCTGGAAGCGGGGTGCCCGTCGAATTGCATCGCGCAGAACCGCCTTCCGTATACGACGCTTGAGTTCAACGCTAAGAACTTTCCGAACGATACATGGATTCTAGTTCCGTGCGATCAGCACCGCGATTGGTTTGACGATTATCCCGACGCGGCGGCTCGCGCGTGACGCAAAGCCGGTAGAAGATCGTGTCCAACATTCGCGCCATCGTCGGCGTTTCGGATCACGGCGGCTGGGCGGTGGTTGTGACGGTAGCGAGTGACGGAACGCTTCTGGATCGCCGCCGCGTAGAGCTCGTCGACGATACGTTGCCTGCTATTCCGCATCACCACGAAGCTCAAATGCTTCCGCTGGATCGAGCCGTGACATTGGTGGAGCGCGTCCGCGTTTCCGCGGAGAAGCATGCGGTGGATGCGTTGGCCGCCGTCTCGAGCGCAGTGCCACACATCGACGGTATCGCGCTTCGCAGTTGTCCGCCGCTTCCGCCCACGATTGCCGAACGAATCAAGGATTACCGCGCACGCAACGTTGCGGACTGGGTGATGTACCGCCAAGCTCTTGCGCTCGCAGCCGAGACGCGCGGTTGGCCCGTTCATTGGTACGACCCGAAGAGTGTGCTAGCTTCGGCGAGCCGCGCACTGCGCGTCGAGAACTACGACGAGCACTTTCTGCAAATGCGAAAGCGCGTAGGGCCGCCATGGAACGCCGACCACAAACTCGCGATGGCCGCGGCCATCGTAGTGGCGTTACCGCAGGCGGATTAAAACTTTGCCTTCGTCGTTGTTGTTCGCGACTGCTTCGGGCGCAGGCGTCGGTATGGTTTCCGCAACGGGTTGCGGCGCAGGGGTTGCAGCCGGCTGCATCGCCGCATAATCCGAAACCGATCCGTTCGCGACTTTCGCGTTGTAGTCGTCGATCGCAACGCGCAGCGCTTCCAGCGCGCGCTCCGGATAATCTTTCTTCTTCTCCGGATAACCGTCGAGTGCGTTCTCGATGTCTTGCGTAGTAATCGCCAGCGCTTGATCGATCGTCTTGCCCTTAGCGAGTTCAACCATGATGCTGCACGTTGCCGTGCCGAAGCCGCAGCCCGTCGTGAAATACGAGATGTCCTCGATCACCGCGCCCGGGCCGACCTTCAAAAAGAAGTTATACATATCGCCGCACGAGTCGCTGAAATACTCACCGCTGGCGGTGGGGTTCTCCATCGTGCGAAAACCGGTACGCTGTTCAACGAGCTGTTGGAACTTCGGAAAATTCATTTTAAAGGCGCTCCGTCCTAGACTCCGCGCCCCCCACGCAAGCGTGGGGCCCCCAAAATTCGGCGCGCATAAAGGTTACTGTCATTTAAACTCGCCCCGTGGGCGCGCCCGCAGGTGCTGCGAGGTCACGAACCTCAAACCGGCAAGCTGAGCCTCCGGTTGCAAGTGATTCGATTTGTTTATGTTTGCCGCCCATCGTTTCGTCCAAGACGTGGTGGATGACCGAGCATACTTCCGGATGTTCTTTAACGACTTCCGAGTACGGGCAGTTGTGTTCGCGCAGTTCTAGGCCGCCGTCGATGAGACTGTAGTCTGCAACCACGCCGCCTTCGCCGAGCAGTTGCGTGAGCTGCTCCATCTTGGCCGCCGGCTCGTCCGCGGTTATGCGGTGCTTGACTTTCTCGACCGTGCGTTTGGCGATGCCGTCGAACACCGCTTTTGTGCCGTCCGGCCCGAATTGTTGCTTCACCTCGCGCAGCACGGCGCTAAGCATCTTGTCGTACTGCTGCGGAAAAAGCTTTTCGGCTGCGGTGGTGAGGGAGAACTCGTACGTTGGCTTGGTGCGGCCACGGCGAACCGAGCGCTCGACGACCAGGCCATCGCGCTCCAGCACCACCAGCTGCTGGCGGATGGCGTTGGGAGAAAGGCCGAAGACCTGCGCCAAATCGACGGCCGACGCCGTTTTCCGGCGCCGCAACTCCTCGACGATTCGACCCCTTGTGGTCTGAAAGAAGCGGTCAGACTGCATCTATGCCAGGATGCTAGCAGAAATCCGGAAGATAGTCCAGGTTTTCCTTGACTTTCTCGCAAAGACTCGGCTAGGATTGTACGGCTAAAGGAGTCTTCTCGTGTCCGAAAAGGGCCTCATCATCCGCGACCTGCGCGCCGGAGTCGCCGAAAACCAGGATATTCTCAAAGGCATCAACCTGACGGTCGAGCCCGGGCGCGTCCACGCGCTCATGGGCCCGAACGGCAGCGGCAAATCAACCCTTGCCTTCGCCCTGACGGGACACCCGAACTACACGATCAGCAGCGGCAGCGTCGCCATGGACGGTGAGGATCTGCTCGCTCTGCCCGCTGATAAGCGGGCGCGCGCGGGACTCTTTCTTTCCTTCCAATATCCCGCTGCAATCCCGGGCGTGAAAGTCGCCAATTTCTTGCACGCTGCGCGACAAGCGGTGCGGCCGGGTGAACTTACACCGGCGAATTTCCGCAAACTGCTGATCGAGAAGCTCGACGTGCTCGGCATGGACCCGAGCTTCATGGGCCGTTATCTCAACGAAGGCTTCTCCGGTGGTGAGAAAAAGCGGCTGGAGATGCTACAGCTCGCCGTGCTTGCGCCCAAATACGCAATCCTCGATGAAACGGATTCGGGGCTCGACGTGGACGCGCTGCGCGCCGTCGGCGAATCGGTGAACGCTCTGCGCAATAGCGATGAAGGCAAGAACACCGGTTTTCTGATCATCACGCATTATCCGCGCATTCTCCAGCATATCGCGCCCGACGTCGTGCATGTCATGATGGACGGACGTATCGTCAAAGAAGGCGACGTCGAACTTGCGCATCGCATCGAACGCGAAGGATACGACGTCATCCGCGAAGAGATCGGTTCGATTGCCTAGCACGATGACGGGCGCGCGCTTTGCGCCGCTCGACGACGTCCGCCGCCAAGAACTGCTGCACCGCTTTACGCGGCTGCACTCCGGCCGCGAGAAACCGGGGCGTTACTGGCGAATCGATCTCGAGAAGATTGAGATTCCGCAGAACCGCGCGGATTACAAGGCACCGCACGTCGACGCGCCGCAGATCCGCGGCGGTTTCGTCACGGACATCCTAAGCGCGGCGCGCGAACATTCGGATCTTTTCGCCGCCGCATACGGTCGCGCCGTTAAAGCAGACGATCATAAATTCGCGGCCCTCGCCGCGGCGTATTGCAACACGGGAGTGTTCATCTACATCCCTGCAGATGTAGACGTTGCCGATCCCGTTGTCATCACGTACCGTGCGGGCGAGCGTGCGTTGTTTCCGTACACGCTGGTGTTCGCAGAGCGCGGCGCGCGTTGCACGATCGTTGAGCGCATCGAAGCCGAAGATGCCACGCAAAGCGCTTTCGTGTGCGGCATCTCGGAGATTATCGCGGGTGAAAACAGCTGTATCGACTTCGTCTGCGAACAGAATCTGCCCGACGATGCAACCGGACTCTTCACGCGCGGCGCAGCACCAGGTAAAGATGCAACGTTACAGATCGGCGCCGCGCATTTGGGTGCACATCTTGCACTGGACGCGATCGATACGCACATCAATCATCCCGGCGCAGATGTGCAGATGACTGCGCTGTTCTTCCCGGGCGGCACACAGCACGTCGACGTGACAACGACAGCGTGGCATAACGCCGGTGAGTCGCAGTCCCAAACGCTAGTCAAATCCGCTGCAACGGGCAGTGGACAAGCGCGCTATCTTGGCAACATCCGCATCGCCCCCCACGCACAGGCAACGGAGTCGGCGCTACGCGACGACGCATTGTTGCTCTCAAAGCGCGCGCACATCGATTCCGTGCCCGCGCTGGAGATCGCAGCGAACGACGTCAAGGCGTATCACGGCGCGACGGTGGGTGCGCTGGATGAAGAGCAAATTTTCTATATGGTCAGCCGCGGCATCGAGCGCAGCGAAGCGGAACGCATGATCGCGCTGGGCTTCTTTGAGCCGGCGATCGAGCGGTTTCCCACGCAAGCGCTGCGCGAACGGCTGCGTTTCGCACTTGAACAAAGGACCGGAGCATGATTGCCGCTGAACGCGCCCGCACGCTTGCCGAAGATTTTCCGATCTTGCAGCGGCCTACGTCGCGCGGCAAACGTCTGGTCTATCTCGATTCGGCAGCGACCTCGCAAAAGCCGCAAGTCGTGATCGATGCGCTCGTGCGCTACTACACCGAGTACAATGCCAACATTCACCGCGGCGTTTACGAGATTGCCGAACGCGCCACCGAAGCGTTCGAAGATGCGCGCGCAAAAATTGCCGGTTTCTTTAACACCGCGACGCAAGAGATCATCTGGACGCGCAACACCACAGAGGCGATCAACCTGGTCGCGTATAGCTGGGGTCTGACGAATTTACGTCCGGGTGATGCAATTCTCACGACGCAAATCGAGCACCATTCCAATCTCGTTCCCTGGCAGCTGCTCGCGGAAAAAACCGGCTCGGAGCTGCGCTTCATTCCCGTCGACGATCGCGGCGTCCACGTCCTTGATGATCTCGACACGCTGCTCGACGGCTGCAAACTCGTCGCGCTCTCGCATGCCAGCAATACCCTAGGCACGATTGCGCCGCTGGAAATCATCATTCCGCGCGCGCATGCAGCCGGCGCCGTCGTACTGGTTGACGGAGCGCAATCCGCGCCGAACATGCCGGTCGACTTGCATGCGCTCGACGTAGATTTCTTCGCGATGAGCGCGCACAAGATGTGCGGGCCGACCGGCATCGGAGTGTTGTACGGCAAGCTGGAGCTGCTCGAAGCGATGCCGCCGTTCCTCACGGGCGGCGACATGATCCGCAAAGTGGAGTACGCCGGTTCAACGTTCAACGATCTGCCCTGGAAGTTTGAAGCCGGCACCAGCAACATCGCCGATGCGATCGCCTACGGTGCTGCAATCGATTACCTGCAAGGCGTCGGCATGGAGTGGATCCGGCGGCACGAGCGCGAGATCATGCGTTACGCGTTCGATCGTTTAGCAGAGCTCGAGCCGCGCGGCCTTGCGATCTACGGCCCGCGCGACCCAGACGTGATCACCGACGTCGTCTCGTTCAACTTCGCCGACATCCATCCGCACGATCTGGCATCGGTGCTCGACGTCGAGGGCATCTGCGTTCGCGCCGGACATCATTGTACGATGCCGCTGATGGAACGCATGGGCTGGCCCGCGACAACGCGCGCTTCGTTTTATCTGTACAACACCACGGAGGATGTTGACGCGCTGATCGCGGGTTTGGAACGCGCAGCGCAAGTCTTCAAACTGTAATGGACGACTTTTACCGCGACTTCATTCTGGATCACTATCGCAGCCCGCACAACTTCGGCCATTTGGAGAAATACGACGCTGCGGCTGAAGATTTGAATCCGCTCTGCGGCGATCAAATCCGCGTCGAACTTGCCGTCGACGATCAGCGCCGTGTGACCGATCTGCGCTTTTCCGGCAAAGGCTGCGCGATTAGCCAAGCGTCGATGTCGATGCTGACCGACGAAGTCAAAGGTAAAACGCTAGACGAAATCGCCACGCTGCCGAAAGAAGCAGTGCTCGACAACGTCGGCATTGGAATCAGTCCTGCACGCATGAAATGCGCGATGCTCGGCTTGAAAGTGCTCAAAAGCGCAGCCGTCGGCGAGCTTGCCGCATGGCCGGACGAGTCTACGGCCTAACCGTACTCTTCTCTAAAATTCGTCCGCCGTCGCTCACCGGCGAGACGACAAACGTTTCGTAATACGTTCCCTTGGCGGCTTGCATCGTGACACGAACGCGGTACGAGCCGTCGTTGTTGCGCGCGCTTGAAACCGACACGATGCGCGTGTTTTCGTCGATGAACTCTTCATCAGGCGTGCCGTTGCCCAAGTATGTTCCCGCAGTATTCGGATCGCCGCGCTTGAGAGCGTCGATATACGAGCGTACCGTTTGCGCCGCAACGTCGGCTCCGCCCGGCGCAGCCGGCGGCACGACCGGCTTGACAGCCACAGCTCGCGTCGTTGCCGCCGGCGCAGGTTTCGGTGTTTGCGGTTTCGGCGTTGCAGGCGTGGGCGTTGGGGGCTTCGGCGTCACCGGCGGTGCAGTCGGTGCAGTAGTCGAGGTTGGCACGGCGCTCGGTGTAACGGTTGCGCGCGTCGTTGGCTTGTGCGTCGTCTTCGGCGCAACGGGCGCAAGCGGTTTCGAGGTCGGCGTGGACGTCGCTGCGATGCTGGGCTGCGGCGTTGGCGCAGCGCTCGGCGGCGGCGTTGCCGGCGCCTGCGTTGCTTGCGCAGTGCTCGTTGCCGGCGCGCCGGGCGACATGAAATGCGCTAATCCTTGACCTAAAAACCAGCCCGCAGCGACAACGACGATTGCCGCGACGATCGTGAGCAGCCACGGATCGCCGCCGCGGCTGCGGCGCGTTTTCTCGGGTTCCGAACCGGATCGCCGCCTGCGCGGACCGCCATCGCCGTTCATCGGTCGCCGAGCTTGGAAGCGATGCCCTCGCGTAGACGCGGCGATAAATGCTCGACAATCTGCGGATTCGTTTCGATCAGCACGATCGCGGCCTCTTTCAGCAGACCAGGATTATTTTTCGCGTACGTGATCAGCGTTCGCAGCGCCCCGGCATCGCCGCCCGTAATAGCGGAAAGATCCGCGCCGGCTTCTTCGGCGGCGTCCTCGGACGATTCGCCGCGCTGGCGGAACGCATCAAAAATCGCTTCAGCGAGCTGCGAACGCGACTCGCTGGAAAAGTTGCGCTCCGACTCGTCGAGCTCGGCGTGCAAATCGTTTTCATTCATCTTGCTGACGAAACGTTCCGCAGCCTCAACAAGTTCAGGCGGCTCATAACCGTCGAAAACCGGCATTAGCGAAAACGTTACTCCCTAGCGGCAGGCCGCTCCTCGGAAATTCGCCAATTTTAACGCCGTGATTCACGTGCGCGTGCCGCTCGACATTCACGCCGTCGCCCAGAACGGCTGCGGCGCGTTTGCCCTTGCCACACCGCTGCGCGTGTACGACCTCGTTTGCCTTGCTGTGCGTGAAGCGATCGGCGCGCGGGCTCCGCATGATAAGTTTGCTCGCTCCCTGACGACAACGCTGCACGGTCTTTCGCGCGGACAATTCTACGTCGACATCGACGGACGCCGCTTCACCGATGCGCAAGACGTCGTCGTGTGCGGACAAAACGTCACCGTACGGTTCTTTTTGGCGCCTCGCCGCCAAGCCGTCCATTCTTAAGCAGCAGCCGCAGCAAGCCCCTATCGCGGTTGTCGCCGCCCGGCTCATCGCCAAACGCTGGCTTCTGTACAGCGCATGCACGCTCGTTGCAATCGCCTTACAGCTGCTTGTCGTGCACCTGTTGAACGCGAACTCGCGCGCCGTGATGTTCATTGAACTCATCGCAGCTCCGCTGGTGAATGCCGTCGTTATCGTTTACGCCGGCGAGGATGACCTTGGCACGATGCCGCTGTGCTCGCAGCGCGTGGAACGCATCCTGGAGCGCGCGTGGGCGATCATTCTGCTCGACGCGGGTTTGACGATCGTACAGTGGATCAGTTTCGAAACCATGGCGATGGGCGACATTGGGGAGCGGCTTCTCGGCGTCACCGCACTGTTTCTCTCGACGACGTTGCTTTACTCGGAACCGTATGCCGCTTTGGAAAACGAGGTTTCGCCCGTTGCAGTCGTGCCGTTTGCGCTCATGCGCAGCATGATGCTCGGCTGGGTGAACGTGACGCGGATCTGCACGTTTTTCGCGATTCAACTGCTGGTGTTCGCGGGATCCTCGGCGCTGATCGTAAAGGGCGGCAGCCGCAGTTTAGATTACGCGATCGTTTATTCAACGATCACGGGTGCCGTGCTTTGGGTGTATTTTACCGTTGCCTATTTACGCACGCTCAAAGAAGAGCGCGCCGCTTTTCCGTAGGCTACTGAACCAGCGACTGCAATACCGCGGGCAGCCGCCCCTGGCGCCCTAACATCAGCTGCGCGAAGAGCGCATTCGGCCAGGCGAAATCGTGGCGCGTGTACGACTCGGGCCAATTTGCATCGAACGACTCGTGTAGCAAATGATCGCCGGTGTCGCTTGCGGCGATGTAGCCCATGACGCGGTTGACTTCGTTACCGTCCGTTGACGTGAGCACTTGTATGACGAGCGCGAGCGGCCAGATGTAGCCGTGCGGCGTGTGCGGGCTGCCGACGCCTTGCGCATATTTGCCGGTGAAGAAATACGGGTCGCGCGGCGATAGAACGAACTGACGCGTCGCCTTGTAGACGACGTCCTTCGTGTCCACGTAGCCGAAGTATGGAATCGAAAGCAGCGAGGGGATATTCGCATCGTCCATGACGTTGGCGTGGCCAAGGCCGTCGACTTCATACGCGTAAATGCGGCCGATACCGGGAACGTTGATCACGCCGTTGCGCTCGATCGCGCGCTGGATTTGCACGGACAGGCCCCACGCGTTCTGCGCGATGCGTCCATCGCGAAAGACGCGGTTCGCAACTTCGGTTAGATCGCGCAAGACGACGACGGCGAACATGTTATCGGGAATGTTGTACTGATAACGCGCAGCGTCATCGGAGGGACGGAATCCCGTCCAGACCAGACCCGTAAACGCGACGTGCGTGCCTTTTCCGCCGTTGGCGAGCTCGCCGTGGCGATAACGCGAACGCGTTTCGTGATGCTGCTCGGTGCGCAGCGTTTGGAGCACGCGTTGGTACGCTCGCCGCACTTCGGGCGTGAAGACGCTGTTATCACCGGTCGCTTTCCAGTACAGGTACGAAAACCACACGGGATAGAGCAGCGAGTCCATTTCGAACTTGCGCTCGGCGACGCGATAATCTTCGGTAAACGCGTTGGCGTACGGGTCGATCGATATGTAACGCGCCTGACGCCAGATCGTGCCGCGCAACATCGATCGCATATACGGATCGGTCACCGCAAGGCCAATATACGGCGTCATCGTCGCGGACGAGTCGCGCAGCCACTCCAGCCCGATGTCGCCTGTGGACACGAACGTCGTGCCGTCGGCTTCGCCCGTCGCGTGCCGGCTGTACGCTTCATCGTACGCGCGTTGATAAATCTTCTGGAGCGCGACGGTGACGCGCGTTCCGCCGGAGGGCTGTTCCGCCGTGGGTGCCGCTTGTGCAGAAACCGGCGCAGCCAGCAACGCTGCGCCGAGCGTCACCGCCATCAGCCGCTTAACGAGCCCGGCAGCAGTCCCCATTAGTATCCTTATATGCCTTATCGGTTGTAGTGCAAACAAAGCGTACGTAAAAAGCGTGCGATTGGACGTTTCGCCGGACCGTATTTCCTGGGATAATGATACAAACCGACCCTTGCGATTAGAAAGAGAGCGCAACTATTTTCCGCCTACACCTTAAACATTCAGCCTTGATCCTGGCTGCGGTGTTGGCGGTGTGCCTTCCGGCCCACGCAGACCAGCGATACGAAGTTTCCGGGAACGACCGCTATCAAATCGGCCAGTCCGAGCTTCAGACCAACATTTCCTATGCCGGCACACAGCGCTTGGTGTTTAAGAAAACCGGCTCGCAAACGCGGCTGGAAGCTCACGTCGACTACACGCGAACCGACGCCGAGGGCAAAATGCCCGCGCAAGCTTCGTTTGTCCAAACGATGAACGCCGCCGGCGAGCTTCGCGACGCTGCCGACTCCGACCCGGACTATCTGACCGTGTTGAATCAACCGTTTGCGGCGATGGTCGACCGCGCGACGATGAGCGATCTGCTGCATCTGAACGGACGCGTTCCGTTTACGTTCCCGGCTCCGATGATCGGTGGCCAGCTGCATGGTCATTTGAAGAGAGGCTCCATTTCGCGCGTCGACGGCCGTCCCGCGCTTGCGGTCGACTTTGACGCGTCCGGGCCCATGACGGGCCCGCTCCCGGATCACTCCGGGATGTCGATCACCGGAACGATGCGGATGCTCGGCACGGCGTTTTACGCGGTGCGCGGCCCCGCATTACTCCTTGCACTCAATGAAACGCTGACCATCAGCGGAACGTTGCGCCAACGCAACCAGTCGTCTCCCGTCACGATAGAATACCGCCGCTCCCTGAAGGCCTCGACGGCCGCGCTGCCGGCAACGGAAGCCAACACACACGCGTAAGGCGTGAGCGAGGCAAGCGTCACCTGCTGGCTCATGGACGGCGATCCGGCAATTCGCTGGCAAGTCATGCGCGATCTTACGCACGAGCCCGAGCACGCTGTCGCAACGGAGCGATCGCGCGTCGCAACCAAAGGCTGGGGCCGCGCACTGCTCGATCGCCAGGCGCCGGAAGGCTGGTGGGACGGCCCGCACGAGGAAGGCTGGATGATCACCATGGATGCCCTCGCGCTTCTGCGTGAATTCGGCGTCGATCCGGCAAGCGACGCAGCGCAGCGCGCGATAGCGCGCGTCAAAGCAAACCTCCGATTCGAAAGCCTCGACAACCGCCCATACTTCGACGGCGAAACCGAAGCATGCATCAACGGCGCCATCCTCGCATCCGGCAGTTACTTCGGCGAACGCTGCGATGTAATCGTCGACCGCCTCCTGTCCGAACAGCTCGCAGACGGCGGCTGGAACTGCGAAGCCCCACCCAGCACCCGCTCATCCTTCAACAGCACGATTCGAGTCCTAGAAGGCTTACTCGAATACGAACACCGCTGGGGCCCAAACCCCGCAATCACGAGCGCCCGAAAAAAAGCTCACGAGTATCTCCTGGACCGCCACCTGTTCAAACGCTTGACCACCGGCGAAATCATCAACCGCAAATGGCTGCGCTTCACCTTCCCAACCATGTGGCACTACGACATCTTACGCGGCCTCGACTATTTCCGCACAGCGGGCGCCCCAAAAGACGATCGCATGACCGAAGCGATCCAAATCATCAAAACCCGCCGCCACCAAAACGCCCGCTGGCCAATGAACCATCTCCACGAAGATCGCCTGCGCTTCCCAATCGAACCGGAAACCGGCCGGGCCAGCCGCTGGAACACACTACGCGCAATGCGCGTCTTAAAGTGGTACGAGGCTCATTAAACGCTAACGCGCCTCTACGTTACCTGTTACGTCCAAAAAATCGCGACAAGCAAGAAAAGAAGAGCTACGGTAATCGCGCCGTAGCCGCCCACCACATTTTTTCGATCCCAGAAAAGCGAGTCAGGTGGAATTCCTAGCGTAAGAACTTTTATGATTCGACGCTCGAAAGATTTGGCGCGCGCCCATCTCGCGGAAAGGCCTTTTCTCGTCCACGCTGGATTAGCGACGGAGTACGCACCAACGGCAAAGCCGACGACCGCGAACACGATAAACAATAGACGAGCGCTACTTTCAGATGCCATATTGCATTGCGCACGGATGCGCCCGACGGCTATTACGATTTGCACCTTTGCGACGAGCAGTCGTGTAGAATCGCGCCAACAAATCTCGACTGAACACCGCGAAGGCAGACTCGGTACGTGTTCGTCTGAAAGTCTCTGGTTTTTGGAGCCGGCCATCGCGAGCACGACGCGAGCATTTGCCCCGAGCCAGGATGGCGTTGTTGGGGCATGATGGCCGTTTCAAAACTTATTTTCTCCAAAAACCAGCGAAGCAAGAAAACCGCCTGGATGGCGGTTTTCTTGCGTCTTTCAGAGGAACACGCACCGAGTTGGCCTTCGCGGTGTTCCGCCACAAAACTCAACCAGGCGCGATTCTACACGGCTGCGAGGAGCTGCACCGTCATCGGATGTTGAAACGGCTGCTCCGTCATACTAACCAAAGGCGTAAAAGCCAAGTGATTCTGATGACAATCGATCAGCGCTTCAATGCCGCGCTTGACAGAGCCGCAATCCTCAATATACTTATTCAGTTTTTTCAGAAAGTACGAGTGCGGATCGCTCAGCACTTTCGCGTAATAGGGGTCGTTCGTTAAACCGTCGGCAGAGATGCCTTCTTTGGGAACGAGCCATACGATCCACGGGTCTTCCGAGCGGCGGTAGCCGATGAGCAGCAATGGGATGGCTCTTGATGAGTCGAGGTCCGGAAGAAAACTGCACATCGTATACGCTTCGAAAGCAACTTCGCGTGGTTCGATCGCTAATTCCATTAAATACCTCGCTTAATAAAAAAACCGCTCGGCTGCGTGCCTTGCGGTTCTAGTGAACGATGCCGTCCAAGCGGTGTGCGCAGGCATCGAAAAGTTTCATAACCAGGGGTTCGGTACGGCACCCTTCCACCCTGCGGCGGCAGCCCCAGGATATTGGCGACCCAAGCGGCTAAGTTGAAACCCTTAGCCCGTGATGCGGTGTTTTGCGCGACATGAGCGCGCTTGCCGCACCACTCCTGCCTGGGGAGTTTACAGTGCCTGCGTCGGCCCCAAAGAAGGCGACCACATCAGCAAAAGCATCGTCTTCCGGCAATGAGATTTCCGTCGAACGGTTCGACCGTATCGTCGAGGAATATCAGCGCCGGCTCTACGGTTTTGCGTTACGTATGACGGGCAACCGCGAGGATGCCGAAGAGATCGTACAAGACGCCTTCGTACGCGCCTACCGGGCGCTCCTGAAGATGGGCCCCGAGCAGCGCGCCGAGCTGCGCCTTCAGCCCTGGCTTTATACCATTACGCTCAACGTGACGCGCAACCGCTTGCGCAGCAAGCGCCCGACGAACGTTGCCCTTGACGCGCTCGCCGATCCCGACGCGCTGCTACGCGAAGCCACGCACGAAGCGCCGCCGCAGCCCGAAAAAATCTTTCAACAGAACGCCGACATGGCGTTAGTCGAACGTGCGCTCCTGCAGTTGCCGGTGCATCTGCGCGCCGCAGCAACGCTTCGATTCATTGAAGGTCGCTCTCACCCCGAGATCGCTGAAATTTTGAATCAACCAATCGGAACGGTGAAATCACACGTGCATCGCGCAGTCCGCATCTTACGCCGAATTCTCGGCCCGCAGCTCGGAAAAATTGTTCCTACCGGAGGAGCTTCCGTCCATGCGATGCCGTGACGTAGAGTCGCTGTGGGATGACATCCGCGGCGAAGGCGACTCATCGCTCAAAGAGGCTGTCATGACGCATTTGCGCGAGTGTCCGCCGTGCCAAGAACTCTACGAACAGTACGAAGGCGTTGCGTTTTGCCTCTCGTGCCTCAAACCGCCCGAGCCCTCGTGCGATTTAGCGAAGAAAGTCGTCGAGCATATCGCAACGCAAAAATGGTCGCGCCGCGCCGAACCGATTACGCTTACCTCACTGCTAACGCCAATCGGCCGCGTGCACGTCGGATTTAAAGATCAACGCATCGCGTTCATCGGACTCGATCGCAATGAAGATGCTGAGAGCGTGCGGGAGCGCGTCGAGCGCCGCCTTCGCCGGCCGGTTCGTCTGGGAGATGCGCCGCCGTGGCTGACGGATTTGTTCAACACGTTTTTCAAGACGTGGAAAGTCGATACGGAAGCAATCGACGTCAGCGCGCTCACGCCGTTCGAGCAAGCAGCGCTCAAAGCCGCCGCGCAAATTCCGCCGGGCGAAGTGCGCTCGTACGCTTGGATTGCGCAAAGCATCGGGCGTCCGAAAGCGGCCCGCGCCGTAGGGCAAGCAATGGCCCGCAATCCGGTTCCGCTGTTCTTCCCGTGCCACCGTGTCGTCGACTCGTCCGGCGACTTGCACAACTACGGTTACGGCGTCGAGATGAAAGCAAAACTTTTAAACATGGAAGGTTACAGGGTCACGCGCGACCAGCGCTGAAGACTCTCTACAGATTCGTCCGCAGACACCCTCAGATAGAGAGAAACGAGGGAAACGCGGAAATGTGGGAGGTGGTCGTCGTTAGTACAGACAGTAGTAACATGATCGGAGGTGCCGCGCGATAGCGCGGCATCTTCTTTTTTGCCGACAGGGTAACGGGATATCGCGGCTAACCTAAAGTGAAGGTGGCTAAGCACGTCCTAATTACCGGGTTCGAGCCGTTCGGCGGCGAGAAAATCAACCCGAGCGAACTCGTTGCCCGCGGTCTTGAAGGCCGGCTTATTGCCGGGCGCGCGATTGCCACGCGCGTGTTTCCTGTGGAGACTCGCAACATCGGCGAGCGCCTTCAGCGCGCACTCGACGAGCTGAATCCAGACATCGTCATCGGTCTGGGCCAAGCCGGTGGCCGCACCGCGCTCGCGCTCGAACGCGTCGGAGTCAACGTGCTGGACTTCGACCAGCCGGACAACGTCGGCGTAATGCGCAAGAACGACGTCATCGTACGCGGCGGTCCCGAGGCCCGCTTTTCACCCCTGCCTTTCAACGACATCATTAATGCATGGAGCGAGAACGGCATCCCCGGTTACGTCTCCAACTCGGCGGGGACATTCATCTGCAATCAATTGCTGTACGAGCTGCTGGGTTTGTCCGAACAAACCGCGCCGCCGCTCGTATCGGGCTTCGTGCATATGCCCTATCTGCCGGCACAAGCCGCCGCAATCGGCGCGGATAAGACGCCCTCGATGTCGCTCGACCTGCTCAAGCGCGCAATTGAAGTACTGATTGAAACCGTCGTGCCTTGGGTCGAACACCGCAACCCCGAACGCACGCCCGCGCGCGCGGCGAAAAGCCCGCAGATGTGGATACCGCGCGGTGTAAAGGAAGTAGAACGCTGAACGACCCACGCCTGACCGCCATCCCGGACGTTCACGGCCACGCAAAGGGCGAACACAAATCGTTCGCCGAGGAACGGCCCATTGCGTATTCGCCACGCATGTTGTTCCTGTGGTTCTATCACGCGTGCCAACGCGGCGCACCGCGGTTCATGATGGTCGCCGATCACATCAATTACCTCACGTTCGAAGATCCGGGCGCCGTGCATACGGTTCGCCGCGCGCTCAAACTCGCGGAAGCCGGCGATCTGTACGGCGCGGCGGAAACCGCCGGGGTTGAGGTTGCGCATGCGGCCGTGGTCTCGCAGGGGATTCGCCGCGGCATGCGCTTTTCGATCGGAGCGGAGGTCGACAACGATCCGCGTGCAAGACCCGACGCGCAAAATATCGTCGACGCGATGCGCCCGGACGGCATCATTCGATCGGTGCACTTCCTCACGATCGACCATCCGGAAAAAGGCGCCGATTTTCAATGGCCGTTCGACAATCCGGAGTTTGCGGATCTGTATGACGTCGTAGGCACCGAACGCGTGTGGGAGCTTTACATGGCAAAGCTTCTAGACGACATCGAAAAACTGCCCGGTCACGTCGTCGGGCATTTTTACGTTCCCGCGAAATTTGGCCATTGGCCCGAACAACACAAGCTCGAGCAGTACGAAGATCAAATGCTCGATGCATGCGCGGCGCGTGGAATGGCTGTCGAGATCAATACGCGGCTTCTGTATCGCCAGAACGATCCGGAAGCGACTGCGCGCTATATGGATGCGCTTGCGCGGCTGATTCGCAAAGCCAAAGCCAAGGACGTCGCCATCGCAATTGGCGCCGATGCGCATAGCCCGAAAGATCAAGGCAACGGCTTCGCGCAAATTCTGCCACTGCTGGATCAAGCGGAAATCAACGAGCTCGTCTTTCCGGTCGGCGGACGACTTGCGCGCGTAGCGCTGCGCGCCACCAAAGAGCATTTGCAGAAGGTCGCGGCGCAGGCGCCGCAGCCGCTGCCGGGCAGCAGCATCACCGGCCTCAGCCGCGCCGAGCTCGGTTTGCCCGAGCGCGACGAAGCCGAGGAGCGCGAGGAACGCGAGCGGGAAGCCGCCGCGGCCGCCGAGGTGAAGCGCGCGCGCAAGACCGCCGCAGCGGCAAAGGCCACGAAGGTCCCCAAAGAACCCAAGGCGCCCAAAGAGCCGAAAGCTCCCAAAGAGCCCAAACCCGCCAAAGAGCCTAAGGCCGCGAAAGCCGCGAAAGCGCTCAAGGTACCCGAAGAGGCCGCTTTGCCCGCGGCCGCGGAACTGCCAAAACTCCCCGCAGCCAAGGCAAAATCGCTGCCTAGGCCCAAGGCGGAGCCCAAAGCCAAGCCGGAGCCTAAGGTCAAAGCGGCTCCGAAAACTGCAGTCAAGGCTGCTGCGGCCGCGGCTAAGCCGGCGGCAAAGACGGCGGTGAAGGCCGCGGCAACGGTCGCGAAAGCGACGGTCAAGGCGGCGAAAGCCACAGCGAAGACGGTAAAAACGGCGATCAAAAAAGTCGCGCCCGCGAAGAAGGCTGCGCCGGCAAAGAAGGCGGCGCCCGCCAAGAAAACCGCGGCCGTTAAGAAAACTAGCGCAGCCAAGAAGACGACGGTCAAAAAGTCCGCCGCCAAGAAAACCGCGCCCGCCAAAAAGAGCGCAGCGAAGAAGTCCGCGGTCAAAAAATCCGCGCGCAAAGTTACTACACCCAAACGGACGGCAGCAAAGAAGAAATCAACATCTAAACGCCGGTAAGGAGTCTGGTTATGTCGGATGTCTCCCGCATTCGCAATATTG
>CAZERJ010000052.1:0-19650 GCA_964514445.1 uncultured bacterium
GTTCGACACGCACTGAGAGTCCGCGGCGCGTGACGAACACCCCCGGCGCAGCGAGTGGGCGATGCGGCCACGCAGTGACTTCGGCCATCTTTGTCAGGCAATGGGCGTATGGCCGAACGTTTTGTGTTTCCCGCAGAACCCAATCATCGCAGGCAACTTCGCGTTCAAGATCGAGTTGCTGTGCAATGAAAACGATAGCCGGATTGAAGAAAAACAAAGCTTGGAGGACGCGCTGCAACCCGTTCGTCCAATCGTCGGCGCGACGCAGATGGCCGAGCTCGTGCAGCATGATCTGATCGATCTCCGCGGGAGCAAGCTCTTCCAGCAGATGCAGTGGAACCAAAATCATCGAATCGAAGAGGCCAACCGCAACCGGAACGCTGATGCCGTCCGTCACGCATAGGCGCACTTCACGGCCGCCCTTCTCCGCGCGCGTCCACTGAGCGAGCTTGTCACGGTAATCGATGGGCATCGGCAGCGCATCGCGCTTGAGGTGCTCGAGGCGCAGCAAATTCACGCACAACCGTACGAGCAATAAGAGCGCCGCAATTCCCCACACGGCAAAGACGATCGTTGCAACGATGTCGGGAAGCGATACGCGTAGACGCTGAGCGCGCACGACGGGTGTCGCCGGTTGCGTTTGCGCAGCGTTCGCGCTCCGGGTGTTATCCGTTACGATTATTTTGTGCGTGCCGGCATTATGCGCTGCCGAGCGATGCGGCGGGGACGCAAAAGTCGCCGTAGCAAGCTGCGTTGCAACCTTGAACGGCGCAGCTTTTGGCTGAACTGTGACTTGCGGTATCGCCGTTGCCAGCGGTAAAACGAGCGATGCGATAAGGGCGATGCACCAGGCCGCGTAGCGCGTGGTGGCGTTCACGTTCGGCAACAAGCGCAGAACCAGTGCAACCACGAGCGCGAGCAGCGCCGACTCCCACAAGCTATTCAGCAGTGCGGCGACGCCGATCCGGGCCAGTTCGGTCATTCTTCGTCCTCGTACGACTCGATTAATCGTTTGAGGCGAGCGAGCTCCTCATCGCTGGGGCGCGCTTCCTCGATCAGTCGTAGTGCCAAAGCACTCGATTTGTTTCCGAAGAAGCGCGAAACGAGCTGACCGACCGCGGACTTCGCCGCATCGTCCCGTTGCACGAGCGGGCGATAGACGTACGCGCGACCCTCTTCCTCGTGGTCCACGTAGCCTTTTTGCTCGAGTATTCGCATCGTCGTCAGCACGGTATTATACGCGAGCGGCGGGGGCGGCAGCGCTTCCGTAACGTCGGCCACGGTGGCGCGCCCTTTCTGCCAAAGGACGTCCATCAGGCGAAGTTCCGCGTCGGTGAGGGTCAGGGATTTCTTACGTGGCAATGCTCTATCTCCTAATTCTTTAGGAGAACTATACCGCAACCCCCGCCTGCTTGTCAACTAAATATTTAGTGGTATCACCTTGCGCCCGCCATCGGCACTACACGTGACGCTGCCTTTCCGGAGCGGCATTACCGTCGTAATCAAAATAGCAAGAACGGGCGTCTTTGCCGGCCATCGCGAGCGAAAACGGCTGAGCGACCGATTGCATTACGATAGCGCTGCGGCCGCGTTCGTCGATCCGTACGATCAGCGTCGAAGGATACCCCGGAAAACCCATCTCCTCGAGCGCCGCGATTGCGGCGAGGCGCGCATTCTCCGCTGCTTCTTCCACGGACGAGCCGAAGGCCGTTACGACGGGAGAGCCGCTTTCAGCGATATAACCGCGGCCAAGCCGCACCAACCCGGACGCGCAGCGGTTGCTGCACGAAAACTGGCAGAGTCTGCGGCAATACAGGCGCGCTTACGAACGCGCCACGGCGTTACGCCAGTTCCGTCGTCTCCAGCTGCGCTTTTTCTTCGGTGCTGATCACCATCGTCAGGTCCAGCAGAATGATGAGCCGTTCGCCCACTTTGCCGACGCCCTGAATATACTCGGTGCCGACGCCGGCGATCATGTCGGGCGCGTTCTCAACTTGGTCGAGCGGAATGTTCAGCACTTCCGAAACGCTATCGACGACGATACCGACGCGCTTGTTGCCGATCTCGGTCACGACGATGCGCGTTGCTTTCGTATGATCCGCGCGCGGCATGGCAAAGCGCGTGCGAAGGTCGATGATCGGAATCAGCTGGCCGCGCAGATTGATGACGCCTTCCATGAAATGCGGCGCGCGCGGGACGTGCGTAATCTCGACCATGCGGATAATTTCTTGCACTTGCGAGATATCCACGCCGTACTCTTCGCTGCCCAGCGCGAATGAAACGATTTGCACGCGCTCGTCGGAGACGTGTTGCGGGCCCTTGTGATCGATATATTGCATTGTAGTTTAAACCCCCGAGAATTCCGCGCGAGCCACGCGCCCGCTATTGTATGCTTCCGAAACGAGCGAATGCACGTCGATAATCAGCGAAATCGAGCCGTTGCCCAAAATTGTCGCGCCGGAGATACCGGCAATCCGGCCGATGACGTCCGAGAGCGGCTTGATGACGATCTCTTGTTCGCCTTGGAACGAATCGACAACGAGCCCTACTTGACGCCCCTGCAAACCGACGATCACGATCATGACCTTTTCCGGATCGCGTTCGCCGCCCAGTTCAAAGAAATCCGCAATGCGCACCAGCGGTACGACCTGACCGCGAAGCGTGATCACCTCGCTGCCGTGCACGCTGCGCACGTCTTTCATCTCGACGCGCTGCGACTCAATGACCGAGTCCAGCGGAATGGCGTAAAGTTCGTCGACCACACGCACCAGCAGCGCTTGAATGATCGCCAGCGTCAGCGGCAACTTGATCGTGAACGTCGTGCCCATACCCGGAACGGTGTTCACATCGAACACGCCTTTGAGGCGCGTAATGTTCTTCTTCACCACATCCATGCCGACGCCGCGGCCACTCACGTCGCTGATCACTTCCGCGGTCGAAAATCCCGGCGTAAAAATAAGCTCGATGATCTCCCGATCGCTGAGCTTTTCGTCGCCGCCGATCAGCCCTTGTTTGATGCCGCGCGCACGCACTTTTTCGAGGTCAATGCCATTCCCGTCGTCGCTAACTTCGACGATGATCTGATTGCCTTCATGGTACGCATTGAGCGAGATCGTACCGACCCGCCCTTTGCCCCGACGTTCCCGCTCGTCCGGCGTTTCAATGCCGTGGTCGACACAGTTGCGCAGCAAATGCATGAGCGGCTCGCCGACTTCATCAACGATCGTCTTGTCCAAATCCGTCTCGGAACCGGAGATCTGCAGCACGACTTCTTTGCCGCGCGCTTTCGCCACGTCACGCACGAGGCGCGGAAAGCGATCGAACACCTGACCAATCGGGACCATACGGACCTTCATGATCGACTCTTGAATTTCGTTCGTCGTCCGCGCAAGCAGCGCCGAACTATCCGCAAGCTGTTTCGCCAGCGGCGCGAGCTGCTTGGCGTGCCCATTGAGCGCTGCAGCATGATCTTTATCGCTCAACGCCCGCTCGAGCGTATTCGCAATATCGGAAATCCGCGTACGATTAATAACCAGTTCACCAACCAAATTCAACAGCTGATCCAGCCGCCCAATATCAACGCGAATTGTCTGATGCGTCGTAAGCCGCCGCTTCTTCTCCGCAACTTCCGCCTCAGCGCCCTCCCCTGCAGGCGCAGCAGCAGCCGCTACCGCAACAGGAGCCGCGACCCCATCTACGACGAATTCCGCTTCCACATCGCGCTTCGAGGCTCCAGCTTGCGCCGCTTCCAGCAGCCGCGCAACTTCCGCTTCAAACGCCGCGACCTCCGCCTCATTTATCTCCGCTTGTTCGCCCAATTCTTCAAACGCGACATCCGCGCCGGTATTACCTTCGATAACGTTGGACGTCGCCTCATACACCGCAACAAACGAATCGAGCCGCCCGACATAATCATTCAGCTCGCCGGGTGCATCCCGCCCATCAATCGCCGCCTTGACGAGATCCGTAAGAAAATCGCGCCCGGCAAACAGAATATCGACGCACCCTTCAGAGAGCGGCATCCGTTCTTTGCGCAGCAGGTCGCACAAATTCTCAAGCTTATGCGCAAGATTCTGCACATGTGTAAACTGCAGCATCCCGGCGCTGCCTTTAATCGTATGCAGCGCCCGAAAGAGCGAATTCACGTCATCGAAATTAACGCGTCCACTTCCGACGTAATCTTCAAGGTGCAACAAATCCGAATCAATCTGCTGCAACAGCTCTTCCGCTTCATCCCGAAAATACGAGACAAACTCGGACCGGTCAAACAGATCGTCAGACATACATCTTCACCAGTGAATGTTGCCGTTCGGCGGTGACGTGCGTTGGGGTTGGGGTGTTCCCGGGTGGCGTCTGAAATTTCGCGCCACCCATGGATGGGTGTTTCAGAACTTGTTCTCGCGAAATTTCAGCCGAGTTCGAAACCAACACGATGTTGGTTTCGAACGTCCACCCGGGAGCACCCCAACCCCAACGCACGTCACCGCCGAACGGCAACATGAACGCTCTACTCCAGGCCGAAAACTTGCAGCAAAGGTGCGAGAGAACCAGTCTCCGGGATCAAAATAAACTGCCCCGCAACTTCCTTCTCTTTGTCCAGGAAGCTGCTCTCGATCAGGAACACATCCTGGTCCGGCAGAATCGACATCAGGGTGCGGAACGCCGCTTGGATCGTGCCGTACGAGAGCGTGGGCACCGACGGCAGTACATTCTGTCCGGTCAGGTTGTTGATCGCCGAGAGATACGAGCCGGCGATGATGTTGCCGATCTCTTTGAGCGTGGAGTCGTTGATCGAGTCGAACACTTCGATGTCGCCGATGACCCGGCGCAGAAACGTTGCGACGAAGTCCAGCGCCTGATCGCGGTCGAAGAGCACGACGATTTGTCCGGGCGCTTCACCGCGGATGTACATGTGCAGCGCGGCAACCATGCGGTTCTCGTGGCCAACGCGGCTCGCGAGGTCGCGGAACTTGATGACGTCGATACGCGGCTCGCTGAGATTAATCTTCGCGTTGAGCAGCTGCGAGAGCGCAGTCGCCGCGTGGCCGGCACCGATGTTGCCGACTTCTTTGAGCGCGTCTTTTTGGAGTTCGTTCAGTTTGAGCGTCTGCGCGGTCATGAAAGAACCTTGTTGATGGTTTCGAGGATTTTAGGCGGCTGGAACGGTTTGGTAATGAAGGATTTTGCTCCGGCTTGAATGGCCTCGACGACAAGGGCTTGTTGTCCCATCGACGTGCACATGATGATCTTCGCGTTCGGATCGTGGCTGATAATCTGCCGAACGGCGCTGATACCGTCCATTTCCGGCATGACCATGTCCATGGTTACGAGATCAGGGTTGAGCGACTTATATTTGTCGACGGCCTCGACGCCGTTTTGGGCTTCGCCCACAACGTCAAAACCGTTCTTGCTCAAAATGCCCTTGATCATCATGCGCATGACGACTGCGTCATCCACGATGAGGACCCGCTTACTCATTCGGCGCTCCCAAGAAAGAAGGGTGGTATATTCTTCTCATCCATCGGCTGGCTGGGCCGTTTTTCTTAGGAAAAGCGGCGCAGGCTTATGCTAAGCCTCTGCTACGAAGTTCGGCCTGCTTTCGATTGATGAATTCGAGGATCGCGTGGTCCTCTTCCGGCCCCACACCGTGGAACCGCAGACCGTGCGAGAACTTACCGGACGTCGGCACCTGCTGCACGCGCATGATCTCCCCCGCAAGGATAATCGGGGGCGCATCGGTGCGCAGCACCATCTTGACCTCGAGCCACTGTCCGACTTTGCACTGACGGTCCATAATCAGCGCGCAGCCGCCGCGGCTGATGTCGCGGATGCTGCCCTTCATAAAATCGCCGACGCCTTTGCCGCCGGGCGCCATGCGCCACATGCCCGGAACCAGCGTGTCCATACGCACGCTCGAGCGTTTTTGCGCACCGCCGCCGGCAATCGCCTCGACCTTGGTGGGCATCTCGAAAAAGGTCAGCCCGTGCTCGACCTTCGCGATGGTCGCGCCGAAACGGAACCGCCCCGCGGGTGTTTGGTACACGAACGCACCGCGTTCGCCCGCGCGTCCGACCGCGTCGCTAACGACGATGTACTTCGGCCCCACTTCTTCCACGGAAACCGAACGCGCCGGACGGCCCGTGACCGTCACGTCGACGAATGATTCTTTTACCGGAAGCCGTTCCTCCGGGATCCCTTTTTTGGCCGCAGATCGAAAAAGCGACTTTAGCATTATTGCGCGTTCTGTTCGTTCATACCGCTGAAGTTTCCATCTGATCGGGCACGTCGTCGGTTGTAGAAATTTGGCCTATCGACTCGACGCGCAAGCCCGGCGCAATCTCCGAATACGAGAGCACGACCAGCTGCGGCGCAGCACGTTCGGTCAGGCGTTTGAGCGCCAAACGCACGGACGGCGAAGCCAGTACAATCGGATGCAGTCCGGCGGATTGAGCTGTCGTCATCTGCCTCGTGAGCGAGCCGTAAATGCGCGCAACGGTGTTCGGATCGAGCAGCGCATACGCGTCCTCGCCGCGGCGCACGGCTTCTCCGAGCAGCGATTCCAAACGCGGATCGACCGTAATAACGCTAAGCACGCCGTTTTCCGCGTACTCCGCGCAAATATGCCGCGCCATCGCCGAGCGCACGCGCTCTGTGAGATAGTCGATGTCTTTGCTCACGCGCGCAGCGTCCGCCAAGCTTTCCAGGATCAGCAGCAAATTGCGAATCGGAATGCGTTCGCGCAGCAAGTTCTGAAGCACGCGCTGAATTTCGCCGACCGTCAGCAGATTCGGTACGAGCTCTTCCACGACGACCGGGTAGTGCGTCTTGATATTGTCCAGCAGCGCCGAGGTTTCTTGACGGCCGAGCAGATCCGGCGCGTGCGATTTGATCATCTCCGTTAAATGCGTGGCGATGACGCTGGTCGGATCGATGACCGTGTAGCCCGCCATCTCCGCTTCGGCTTTTGCCGACTCCGCGATCCACATTGCGGGCAGATTGAATGCCGGTTCGGTCGTCGGAATACCATCGATGGCGTGCATCGCCGTGCCCGGATTCATCGCGAGCAGCCGGCTCACCATCAGTTCGGCTGACGCCACTTCCAGCCCGTAAATTTTGAGCACGTATGTATTGGGTTTGAGCTGAAGATTATCGCGGACGCGGATCGGCGGCACGACGATGCCGAGATCGCGCGCCGCGTGACGGCGGATCAGCGTGATGCGTTCGAGCAGGTCGCCGCCTTGCGTCGTGTCGACGAGCGGAATGAGACCGAAGCCAATTTCCAATTCCATCGGATCGTAGCTGAGCAGCGGTACGACCGATTCCGCAGGCTTGACCGCCGGCGCAGCACCCGGCGTGCCGGCCACTGAGGCAGCCGCACCCGCCGTGACGGCAGCCGTTTTCGGCTTGTTTGCTTGACCGCGCGTGCGGAAATACGCAACGAACAGCGCAATCGAGAGCGGGATCATAAACCAGCGCACCAGGCCCGCGACACCGAACAGAGCCGAACCGATCGCCGCGAGCAGAATCGCCGTCGGTTGGCCTGCGAGCTGGGAGGTAAGGTCTTTGCCGAAGTCGCCTTCCGATGCGGCGCGCGTAACAACGATACCGGTCGCGGTTGAAATCAGCAGCGCGGGAACTTGAGTAACGATGCCTTCACCGACGGTGAGCAGCGTAAAGCGTTGAAGCGAAATATCCCACGGCAAATGCAGTTGCAGCATGCCGACGATGAAACCGCCGACCGTGTTGATGCCGACGATGACCAGCGCCGCGATCGCATCGCCGCGCACGAATTTGCTGGCACCGTCCATCGCGCCGTAAAAGTCGGCGGAGCGCTGGATGTCTTTGCGGCGCTGGCGCGCTTCGGCTTCGGTAATGAGACCGGCATTGAGATCCGCATCGATAGCGAGCTGTTTACCGGGCATCGCATCGAGCGTGAAGCGAGCCGCAACTTCGGCGACGCGTCCGGCGCCATTCGTAATAACGACGAATTGAATGACGATCAGGATCAAGAACACCACGAAGCCGACGGCGTAGTTGCCGCCGATGACGACGTTCCCGAAGAAGTTGATGACCTCGCCCGCATACCCGTGCAGCAAGATCTGTTTGGTCGCCGTAATGTTCAGCGAGAGCCGGAAGAGCGTGACCAGCAGCAGCAGTGTGGGAAAGACGCTGAACGCAAGGGCATTCTCGGCGTAGAGCGAGACGCCGATGATCATGAGCGCAAGGCCGATGTTGATCGCGAGCAGCAGGTCGAGCAGCAGCGAAGGAATCGGCACGATCATCAGAACGACCAGCATAATGGCGCCGCCGGCGACGAAGATGGGAGCAGAGGCTGCTAGACGCTTCACGCGATCGTTTTCCGTTTCAGTTTAAAGACGAACGCGATCACCTGCGCAACCGCGGCGTACATGTTCGGTGGAATCGCCTGGTCGAGTTCCACCTTAGCGTAAAGCGTCCGTGCAAGCGGCGCGTTCTCCATAATCGGCACGCCGTGTTCTGTTGCGATGTCGCGAATCCGTTTCGCAATCAAATCCGCGCCTTTGGCGACGACCACCGGCGCTTCCATCTTGATCTCGTCCCACTCGAGCGCAACCGCAAAGTGCGTCGGGTTGGTGACGACGACGGTCGCTTTCGGCACAGCCGACATCATGCGGCGCCGGGCGAACTCTCGCTGACGGCGCTTGACCGCCGCGCGGACTTCCATGTTGCCTTCGTACTGACGTTGTTCGTCCTTGATCTCTTGTTTGCTCATCTTGAGCGACTGTTCATACTGCCAGTGCTCGTAGAAGTAATCGATCAAACCGATCGCGACCAGCAGAAAGCCGAATTTCCACCCAATCGAGTACGCCAGATCACCGACGAACGCCACAACCCGAGCGGCGGGCAGCTGCCCAACTTGCATCAGCGACGTCATACTGCCGGCGATCGACATATACACGATGGCGACAACCGCGCCGAGTTTGAGCAGCTGTTTGCCCAGATTGACCAGCACTTGCTTTGAAAACATGCGCTGCAGGCCGGTGAACGGATTGATTTTTTTAAAACTCGGTTTGATCGGTTCGAAGGAAAACATGCCGCGCGTTTGGAGCAGATTGATGCCGATAGCGGCAAGCATCGCGGCCGCAAACAGCACGCCCAGCAAAAGCCCGGCGGCCATCAATACTCTGGCGTACAAGAACCATACGGATGCGGCGGTAAAATCTTCGCGCTCGTGCAAGCGCCACAGCAGCGACTGCATCGCACCGCCGATCGACGACGTCGTTACCGGAGCAAGCGCATGCAGCACAAAGACGCCGGCAAGAAACACGCCAGCGCCGGCAAGGTCCGTACTTCGTGCAACTTGACCTCTCTTGCGCGCCTCTTGCCGGCGCTTGGGAGTGGCCTTTTCGGTTTGTTCCGGTTTCGCCATAGCTTGCGCTCTTCAAGAGCGTCTGTTAGTTCTATCGGTCCAAAGTGTCCGGCGCGCACATGAGGCAGCGCGAGTATTTACGCTGCCTTTGCGGACGCTTACCTCGGCGGGAGGGGCCTGCGGGGCGACGAATAGGCGGGGGTTTGGCGCCCCCGCCGGTTTCTGCCTCATTTAAGGAGAGATGATTTGTCCCGTACGAACCGACTGATGCTCGCACTGGCCGTGCTTGGACTTGCCGCCTGCGGCAATGGGAACGTCATCGGCAGCGGCCCGACGCCCAGCCCGGCGCCGGTAACGCCGAACGTGAGTTTCGAGTACAGCATTCCAACCGCAAACTCGGGGCCGTGGGGTATCGTAACGGGCGTCGACGGCTATCTGTACTTTACCGAAAACGCGGCGAGCAAGATCGGAAAGCTCTCCACGGGCGGAACGTTCACCGAACTGCCAACGACAACGGGCGCCGCCGCTCCGCAAGCGATCGTCTCCGGACCGGACAATGCGCTGTGGTTCACGGAGAATGCAGCCCGCAAGATTGGAACCGTGACGACGGCGTTCAAATCGACCACTCTCACCGAGTACACGATTCCCGCCGCGTTCGCCAACGCGAAGCCGGCATACATCACGCGGGGCGTACCGCAGAACTCGCTGTACTTTACGGATCCCGGCGATAACGCTATCGGCGAAATTCTGGTCGGCGGCACGTTCGCCGGTCCATTCACCATCCCGACCGCGAACTCAAACCCGCAAGGCATCGCCACCGGACCCGACGGTAAGATGTGGTTCACCGAATCGAGCGCCGGCAAGATCGGCATGTTGAATCCGGCCGGAAACGCGATCACCGAATTCGCACTGCCGAATCCGGCGGCGAACCCGACCTCAATCGTGCTCGCGCAAGACGGCGCGATGTGGTTCAGCGAAAACATCGCCGGCGCACCGAAACTCGGACGCCTGACGCCCTCGCTGGTTTATTCGGACTTTTCCCTTACGGGCGCACAATCCGCGACGAACCTTGTGCTGGATTCATTCGGCGATATCGTCGTCGCCGACCCGACGGGCAAAGGGATCGGCATTTTCAGTTTTTCCGGCCAAACGTACAAAGAGTACACCGCGCCCAACGCGCCGTTCTTCCCCACGCTCGGCCCCGAGGGCAAGATCTACTTCACCGAAAACGCCGCCGGCAAAATCGGCCAGTTCTCGTACTTCTAAATCTGAACTAACGCAAGCCGCGCATCACGTCGTCCATGTGCTGCGCGGCTCCAGCGAACAGCTGCGGCTCGACGTAGCCCAGCAGCGGTAAACCCACCGCGAGCATCAGCAGTCCAACGCCAATCTGAAGCGGCAGACCGATCACAAAAACATTCATTTGCGGCGCAACGCGCGCCATGAGGCCCAGCGCAACGTTCGTCAAGAACAGCGCAACGGCCGGAGGCGCGGCAATCTGTACAACAATCAAAAACGCATCCTGTACAAAGTGCATGACATCGGTCAGCACCGCCGGATTCATCACAATAAACGGCAGCGGCAACAAATGAAACGACCCACCAATGCCCTGCAACATAATCAAATGCGAATCCGAAAGCAAAAACACCAGCGTCGCAAGCGTCAGCTGTAGTTCACCAATAATCGTCACTTGCTGCTGCGTCGTCGGATTGAGCACGTTCGCAACCGCAAACCCAATCTGAATATCAATAATTTCGCCGGCAAACTGAATGCCCATAAACACTAAATAGGCCACGAACCCAATCATGACGCCAAGCACCACCTGACTCACGACCGCCCCCAAAAGGCCACCCAAATCCAGCGTCGCAACAACGGGCGTCGTATGCGTCAAAACAAACGCAAACAAAAACGCGAGCCCGATGCGCGCAAGAACCGGAATCTGCCGCGCCGAGAAAACGGGAAACACAAACAACATCGCCGAGACGCGCACGACGATCAACAAAAACGTCTCGAACTGCGCCTGGCTAATGTTAAAAAAATTCAACGCACAAACAAATTCAAATGCGTAAAGACCCGCGCCGTAAAGCTCGTCAGCAGCGCAAGCATAAAGGGCCCAAAAAACAAAATCGCAAGCGCCGACGCCACAATCTTCGGAATAAACGTCAGCGTGGGCTCCTGAATCTGCGTAGTAGCCTGAAAAATCGAAATCGCAAGCCCAACGATCATCGAAACAACAAGCACAGGCGCCGCAACCATAAAGCAAACCAAAATTGCATCCCGCCCAAGCCCAAGCGCATCAGCGTAGCTCATCGTAGCCCCACCACGACCCGGCCGCACACAAGCCGGTCTTCACTTGTAACTCTGGAAGATGGCGTTCACCGTCAAATTCCACCCATCGACGAGCAAGAAAATCAAGATCTTGAAAGGCAGCGAGATGATCACCGGAGGGATCATCATCATGCCCATCGACAGCAGAATGCTAGCCACCACCATGTCGATCACAATGAACGGCACATAAATCGCAAACCCAATCTCGAACGCAGTCTTGAGCTCCGAAATGACAAACGCCGGAATCAGAATATAGGTCGGAATGTCACTCTGCGTCTTCGGCCGCGGCTCGTTGGTGAACGAATAGAACAGCTGCAAGTCCTTGTCGCGGGTTTGCTTGAACATGAACCGTCGCAATGGCTGCGCGGCGCGATCGATGGCGACGCTTTGCGAGATGCTGCTCTTCAAATACGGCTGGAGGGCGCTGTTGTTGATGTCGCGCACGACGGGTGCCATGATGAAGAACGTCAAGAACAACGAGAGGCCGACGAGCACCTGATTCGGCGGCACCTGCTGCGTACCGAGCGCGGTGCGGACAAAGGAGAGCACGACGACGACGCGCGTGAACGACGTTAGCAGCACCAGCAGCGTCGGCGCGAGCGACAAAATCGTAAGCAGCAGCAGAATCTGCAGCGACGTGGCGACGTCTCGCGGATTGTGCGCCTGCCCGATGCCGAGGTTGATTTGCGGAATCGGCACGGTCGGCGTCGTGGGTCCGGCAGCGGCCTGGGCAATCGCCGGCACGATCCAAAGCAGACCCACCGCAATCGCGGAGATCAGGAAAAACGCCCGGTGGCGTTTGAACATGCGCTTCACAAAGATCTACGGCGTAATTTTGAAAGAAATCCGTTTACCGTTTGTGTTTGTTGTTCGAACAGCGTGCGCTGCGAGGCGAGCCACGGTTCGACTTCTTCGGCCGGCACTTCCGTGAGCGCGGAGACGTTGCCGTTTCCGCCACCGACCAAGTAATATTTTAGACCGACTTTGACGACGTGCAGCGCGGTGTTTTGCGCGAGGAACGTCGATTCAACGACGGTGACCAGCCGTTTATCTGCGCTGGTGATGAGGCGCCCGCGTCCCAGCGCGCGCACGACGACGTAAAGACCGAGGAGCATCAGCCCCACGACGGCGAGCGCGAAGACGTACCGGGCTTCTACGGCGAGCACTGCTTCTTGCTTACTCGACCGTCGGATTCAGTTCGCTGATTTTCACGGCGAACTTGTCGTCGACTACCACAACCTCACCGCGTGCGATCAGAATGTTGTTCACATAGAGATCGATTGGATCGCTCGAGAGTTTGTCGAGTTCAAAAACGCTGCCCGATTGCAGCGTGATAACGTCGCGCAGCGTGAGCGCCGTCTTGCCGAGCACCGCGCTGATTTGCAGCGGCACATCGTGCACTAAGTCCAAATTGTTGCCGCCTTGCGAGGCGCGCGGGGTCGGCGTCATTCCCGCAAACGAAACGGGCTGCGCTTTCGGCGCCTGAACCGTGGACGCGGGTGCAGGCGTTTTGACTGCTGCAAGTTCGGCTTTGACAGGCTGCGGCTCGGGCTCGGCAGATTGAACAGGCGCGCCAAGCTTCGAGGCCGCGATACCGTCGAAATCGATGGTAACTTCAGCTGCGAGTTCAACGCCAACTTGAATCGAGCCGGCGTACGAGGCGAACGGCGGCGCGGGAAGATTCGTAGCATCGGTGCACAGGTCGGCGCGAATGCCTTCGATGCCCGAACCGACGCCTTTGGCGAGCTCCTCGGCCATCGAAGCCGCGATTTGCGAGACCGTCTCGGAAACGATCGACAGCTGCATGGCGCCCATGTCGGAATCGTCTATGCCGCCCAGCATCAGTCCGACGACGCGCGAAATGTCATCGTTGCGGAAGCGCACGACAACGTGCACGCCGAGCGACGGAATTTGCGCAAGCGTAACGAGCGTGCCGCTGTCAATGAGAATCGATTGTTCGTGCGTGCTCGGCGTTGTCGCGGATGCCGCGACCGGCTGTTCAACCAGACGTCCCAGAACGGTCGAAGCAGCCTCGAGCATGCCGTCGGCGAGAAGTTGCAAGTCGGCCATGGTTATTGCTCCTCAGCAGTAATGATGTCGGCGACTTGCACGGCGAGGCGATCTTTGTGAACGCCGGGATACACCTGGAACTTGTCGCGGTCATTGACGCGCGCAACCAGCGGCGCGTCGGTGGGTTTGTCGAACAAAATCACATCGCCCGGCTGAAGCGCGACCAGATCGCGCAGCGAGACGTTCGTGCGGCCGAGCTCGACCTGCACGTCAACAGCCGCCTTTTCCACGTTGCGGCCGAGTTGCTGAATGTCTTCTTCGGTCATGCCGCGCCCCGCCATCACGGTGGGCGACCATTGGAAGTCGGTCAGCTGCGTACTGATCGACTGCATCACCAGATACGGCAAGCAGAAATTCATCACGCCGGCCATGTCGCCCACTTTGAGCTCCATGGAAACGTACGCGACGATTTGATCCAGCGGAATGATGCGTGGAATGAATTGCGGGTTCGAGTCGAGCGCTTCGATCTTCAGCGAGAGCGTCAGCAAATAGTTCCACGACTCGCGGTAGCTGTTGAGCATGCGCGCCATGAAACGTTGCATGAGCGTGCGCTCGATGTCGGTGAGGTCGCGTAGCTTTTGCGGAAACCAGCCGGGACCGCCGAGCAGACGATCGATGATCGAAAAGACGAGATTGAGGTCGACCTGCACGATGCCCGAACCCGGCAGCGGATCCATAGAGAAGATCGAAAGGATGGACGGGATGCCGATGGAGGCGATGAAGTCGCCGTAGCTGATCTGCTCGATCGAAACAATCGATGCCTCGACGCGGGTGCGCAGATACACCGAGAGCGAGTTGTTCAGCAGGCGGGTGAAGTTCTCGTGAAGCGTGCGCAGCGTTTGCAGCTGGTTGTTGGAGAACTTGTCGAGGCGCTTGTTAAAGCGGAAATCAAACGACTTGACCTTCTTGCCTTCGAGCGCGTCCTCGCGCGCCGTCGACTCGGTCGAGAGCTGATTTATAAGCGCATCAATTTCTTCTTGAGACAGGCTCGACATACGGCGGACTATTGACCCTTTTCAGCTTGTGAAAGATTCGCATTGAGCAGCACGATATCGACGCGGCGGTTTTGTTGACGCTGCTGCGGTGTGCTGTTGTCCGTCCGTGGGCGATATTGTCCGTAACCTGCTGCCGAGATGCGTTGCGGTGGCAGACGATCCTGTTCTACCAAATACCGCAGCACGTTCACGGCACGCGCTGTTGAAAGTTCCCAGTTACTGGGATACTGGTACGTTGCGATCGGCACGTTATCCGTGTTGCCTTCGACGCGCACCAGATTGTCATTCTTCTTTAAGAAGACATCGACTTCGTCGAGAATTTTCTTAGTCTGCGGGCGCAGCTGCGCGCTGCCCGTGTCGTAGTACGACTTGTCCGAAAGTAAAGATATCACTAAGCCACGCCGGTCCATGCGCACTTGCATGGTTTTCTCTAGATGATTCTGCGCGATGTATTGCTGGAGCTGCTTTTGAATCATCGGGATGCGCGAGGCCGAATTGAACGCCTGCGCGGCATTCGAACCACCCATCGGCGGCTGGTTGACCGACCACTGGTTATCGAAGCCGGCGGACACGTCTTTCGCGAACTCTTGAAACTTCACGCGGCTGATCGTCGAGATCGCAAACAAAATAATGAAGAGCGCCAACATGAGCGTAATCATGTCGGCGTATGTGAGCAGCCAGCGCATCATGCCGGCGGTCTCGACCTTGGTCTCTTCAGCCTTCTTGCGGAACCGGCTTTCGGCGGCACGCGCTGCCGACTTGATGGGCTGCGGCATGCGCGCTAGGTGCTGTAGCTCGGCTCGACGACGGCTCCGCCTTCTTCAATCTCGGTATCGCGCTCTTGCGGATCGAGGAACGCGTGCAGGCGCTCTTCGAGCAGACGCGGATTGTCGCCGGCCTGGATCGACAGAATACCTTCGATCATGATCTCGCGCAGCAGCAACAGCTGGCCGTAGCGTTCCTTGATCTTGTTCGCCATCGGCAGCCACACGATGTTGGCGAACAAGATTCCGAAAAACGTCGCGACGAACGCCTGTGCGGTCGCGACGCCAATCGTGCCCGCGATGCTGCCGCTGCCGGTCACGCTACCCAAGCTGCGCAGCATGCCGATGAGCCCGAGCACCGTACCGATGATGCCGAGCGTGGGAGAGTAGCCGCCCAAGTTTGTAAAGACAGCCTCGGCTTTCGTGCCGCTCTCTTGGACGTGAGAAACTTCCGTTTCCAAAACTTTGCGAATCACGTCCGTATCGCGGCCGTCGATAACGAGCTGGACACCCTTGCGCATGAAGTCGTCTTCCAGCGCAGCCGCCTCGTTTTCAAGCGCGAGCAGTCCCTCGCGGCGCGCCTTTTCGGCGAACGACACGAGCGTTGCGATCACGTCGCGTTCGTGGTAGATCGGCTCGGAAAATGCGGTCTTGAAACCGCCGAAAAAGCCTTTAGTGAAAACGCGCAGCGGAAACGAGGTCAGTGTTGCGCCGATGGTGCCGCCGATAATCAGCACGATCGCCTCCCACCGTCCGAAGACGATGTGCGGGTCCGTGCCGCCGACATATCCTGCAAGAAAAATAGCGCCGAAGGCAATCAGGAGCCCCAGCAGCGTTGCTACGTCCATCCTCATCCCTATATCGGCCGCAGACCGTAATCATTAAATGGGGGTGGGCAAGCCCTCAGGCGGGCGCGGGTCCGTAAATCTTCCGTTTAAACGTTATGATGCGGTCCTCAATCTGGTCCATCGTATCCCGCACGATCAGCTTATTACCGCTCACAAGCGTAATAACCGTATCCGGCGTGGTCTCGACCGATTCAATCAAATCCGCATTCACCATAATCGGCTGCCCATTAAGGCGCGTAAGTTGAATCACGCCTCCCGTCTTTGCTACGCGCCCGAGGGCGCCTCCGTGTCACGCTGAGCCTTTGCCTTTCGGGCATGCTTCGCGAGAACCGCCGCCGCACTTCACGTGCGCCGTCTCTATTTGGCACCAGGGTGCATTTTAAGCGGTGGTGTTCAGGTGTCATGGTGAGGCGAGGCATTGAGGCCCCTCCCCTCACTCATAACTCTTCATCTTCGGCCACACCGACGCCAGCGGCTTGCGAATCCCGCGGCAAATCCACACCCGCGCGTTAGCCTCGTACGCAATCGCCCACCGATCGTGCACGCGTGCAGCGAGCGTGCGCGAGCGGAACAACCCATCCGAATGAAAACAGCTGCCGTTGATCTGCACCAACGTCTGTCCGGAATACCCGCGCGTGCCCCACAACCAAAACTGATTGTGCTCGCTGATTACCGGCACTTCCGGCGCGTAAAACGCCACCGCACTCGCCTCACCATAATTACCGGCAAACACAACCGCACGCGATCGCTCGCCGGGCGCAAGACTCTCATACACACGTTTAGCCGTCATCGCCATGTTCTCCCAACCATGCATGTCGGCCCAATCACCGGGCAACGTACCCTTGTCACGCCCGGCTTCCGTTTCCGTCGCCGCGCTGAAATGAATCACCGAATTCAGCGCCCGCGAATACGCAACAAACGTACGCTCGGGCAGCACCGGCAAAACGAGCGGCGCAAGCAACACGCCGAAAACGAACGCGGCAGCAACAATCGCCTTCCGGGCCGCACGCACGCGAATCGCCGACTCCACCGCAACGGCGCCCGCCGCAACGAGAATCGGATACACATCCGCCGGATAGTAATGCTTGCCGTGAGTCGCAAGCATCATCACTATCAGCAGCACATACGTGTACGCCAAAAACCGGTACGGCGCATTGCGAAACAGCCACACCAGCCCCGCGATCCACACGAGCGCAAGCAGCACGCCGGTAATGATCAGTTCTTGCACGATATACATCAGCGGCCCAACGATCTCGTTCTTCCCGTTCTGCCCGTTACGCAGAAGTTCGAGCATCGGAAACCCGTAATGCCACTGCCATAAGAAATTGGGCAGCGCAATAAGCACTGCAAGAACAGTCCCTGCAGCGAACCAGCGGTTGCGCATCACTGTACGCTGCGGCGTCAAAAGCATTCCGGCAAGCAACGCCGCCAAAAAGAAAATGACGCTGTACTTGCTCTGAAGTGAAACGCCCGCGAGTGCACCGGCTGCGAGCCATAGGCGCTTATCGGCGCCCTTCACCATGCGCACAACCAGCAGCGCCATCCACGGCCACGTCAACAGACCAACGGTGTCCGGCGAGACCTTCATGCCGAAGCTCGCGAGCACCGGTGTAAAGAAAAACGCGATCGCCGCAAGGACCATCGCCTCTACTCCGCCGCCGAACTCGATCACCAGCAAACACGTTACGTAGACACCTGCTGCGGCAAACAGCGCCGGTATGGCGCGCAGCAAGAACAGCGAATGTCCGAACATCTGCGTCCCTGCCGAAAGCAGCGGAATCACCGGAGGCTGATCGACATAGCCGAACTGCGGGTGAAAACCGCAAATAATAAAGTACAACTCGTCGCGGAAAAAGCCGTAATGCGGATTCGCCACGAGGTGTACAACCAGCGTCGCCAGCGCCGCAGTTAGCGCAATTCGGTTCATCGCGCCGCAACTTTTCGAAAAAAAGCCGGGCGTTTCCGCCCGGCCTTGCGACCTCCGTGTCTTCGCCGGCTTCCGTGCCGAACTACACGCTAGTTTTCGCTGGCGTGCATGTTGACGACGTCGAGCAGATTTTGGTCTGCTGTCGAGATACCGCGCGAGTTCGCTTCAAACGCGCGCTGCGCGGTAATGAGTTTGGTGAACTCGTCGGCGAGCGAAACGTTCGATTGCTCCAGAGAGCCCGCAACGATCGCGCCAAAGCGTCCCTTCGTGCCGATACCGACCTGCGCGAGGCCGGAGTTTGTCGTTTGGTTGAAGCCGCCCGCGACGCGCGTGAGACCGTCCTCGTTTTGGAACGTCGCAAGCGCAACCTGAGCCAGCGTCTTCTGCTGGCCGTTCGTGAAGGCGCCGGTAACGGTGCCGTCTTGGCCGACGGTCACATTCGAGAGGATACCGGCCGGATAGCCGTTCTGCGCGAGCACGTTGGCCGTCGAACTTCCCGACAAGCATGACATGCTGGAAAAATCCAGACCGATATTCGACGCGGCGGCGTTGTCGCCGGCGGGCCAACCCGTCGGCGGCGGACCCGCGGTCGCCATCGGGATTGTCATGAGATTTCCAGCCGCTGCCGCCGCTGCATTTCCGACGGTGTGAACGCTCGCACCCGTCGGAACGGCGGACGAGTTGATGTACTGTCCGTTCTGATCGAAGAAGACGTAACCGCTATTGGTGGTCGGCGTCGTGCCGTCCGCAAACGTGATGGTGTATTTCCAGCGCGTTCCGACGTTTTGTGCGTTGCCGTTTGCGTCGTTCACGGTTGCGGGCAGTGCGCCGGCCGTTACCGGCGGTGGACCGGCGGCGACGACCGTATTCGGCGCTGCCGGCGAATACGTGATCGTCGCTTGGTGTGAGTTACCGAGTGAGTCGTAAATCGTCGTCGTAAGAACTTTCGATTGTCCGGTGCCCGGCGTTTGCGCTTCGGCCGCATATTGCGCCTGATCGAGCGAGCCGCCGATGCTCATGTCAAAGTTCTTGTCGTTGTTGGGTCCGAGCTTTACCGAACCCGTTCCACCCGTTGCCGTCGCCTGCTCCGCAAGGCCGATCGGAAGCGTGATCGTTCCCGGCGTACCGGTCGAGTTGACGACGCCCTGCGAATTGGCCATATAACCCATCACGGCAAGACCCGTCGCCGGATCGTACAGCGTGCCGGCGGTGTTGATAGAAAACGCGCCATTACGCGTGTACGTCGGCGTACCGGTTCCTTTGATGTTATTCAGAATGAAGAATCCGTCGCCGTTGATAGCGAGGTCCGTGTTAATGCCGGTCGTTTGCAAGCCGCCTTGCGCGAAATTCGTATCGACGGTGCCGATAC
>CAZERJ010000053.1:0-19584 GCA_964514445.1 uncultured bacterium
GGGGCGTGGCGTAGACGGTTGCGTGCTTCTCGATCTGCGGCATTTGGGCCGCGAGAAAATTCTCGAACGCCTGCCGCAGATTCGCGAGCTGGCGCTCGATGCAACCGGTAAGGACGCGATCAACGAGCCGATTCCGATTCTGCCGGGTATGCACTACACCATGGGCGGCATCGAAACGGACATCGACGGCGCGACGCGCATCCCGGGGGTGTACGCGGCAGGCGAATGCGCGACGCCGAGCGTGCACGGCGCGAACCGCTTGGGCGGAAACTCGCTGCTCGAAACGATTGTCTTCGGCGCGCGTTCGGCTCGCCACGCGACGAACTACATCGAGTCCGTGGGTGAGGTCAAAGCCTCGACGCGTACACTGCAAGCGGAAAAAGAACGCCTGCAAAAATGGCTCGATAAATCGAGCGGCACGCGTGCGCCGCAATCGCGCGCGGCGATGCAGAATATCATGAGCGAAAACGTCTTTATCTTCCGGAACGAAGCGCAGCTCAAGACCGCCGTCGACAAATTGCTCGACGTGCGCAAGCGCTTCGATGAAGAGACGTACGTGATGGACAAATCGAAAACGTTCAACACGGATCTGGTCAACACGATGGAAACAGATTTCCTCATCGACGCTGCGATGTGCGTCGCGAACGGCGCGCTGGCACGCAAAGAATCGCGCGGTGCGCAGGCGCGCACCGATTATCCGGAACGCGACGACCAAAACTGGCTGATCCACACACTTGCTTGGCGGCAGGACGGTCAGAATCCGCGTCTCGATTACTCGCGCAAAGTCACGATCACCAAGTGGCAACCTGAAGTCCGGACTTACTAGAGGGCGGCAACAAAACCTAAATGGCAAAAATTAATCTCGACATCTTCCGGTTCGATGAAGCCGTCGACGAGGTTCCGCACCGCGACGTCGTATCGGTCGACATACCGGAAACTACCACCGTGCTCGATGCGCTGGAAACGGCGAAAAATGAAGTCGACGGCAGCATCTCGTTCCGCCGCTCGTGCCGCTCGGCGATCTGCGGTTCCTGTTCAATGAACATCAACGGCGTCACCGGCCTTGCGTGCAAGACGCCGTGCAATACCGTCATGGATGACTCCGGCACCATCAAAGTCGATCCGATGCCGAACTTCCAGCCGATGCGCGACCTGGTCGTGCACATGGATCCGTTCTGGGACAAGTACACGCGCCTAAAACCGTATTTGCAGCCGGCCGACCGCGATGAGGATCACGAACGAGAACGGCGCGTGAGCCCGGACGACATGAAGAAACTCGTCGACGTGGCCAACTGCGTCATGTGCGCTACGTGCTATGCGCTATGCCCTGTTGTTAGCGTGGACCCGTCCTTCGCCGGCCCCGCCTCGATTGCATACGCGTACCGCTTCATCGAAGACGTCCGCGACGGCAAAAAAGAAGAACGCCTCGCGCAGATCAATGAGGACTACCTCTGGCTGTGCGCGCACTGCTACGCGTGCTCATACTGCCCGAAGCACGTCGATCCGAACGACCGCATCATCGACGTGAAGCGCGCTACCGTGCAAAACAAGGTCATGATGAACGAGCGCGGCCCCCGTCATGCCTTGGTCGTCAATAAAACGATCAAGAAGACCGGTATGCTGGTTGAAAGCGAACTGATCGCAGGCACGATCGGTAAGTTCAACATTGTCGGACTGCTCAAAGTCGTGCCGCTCGGCCTGCGCATGGCCTCGCGTGGCAAACTGCCGCCGCCGTTCCTCAAACCGATTCCCAAAGTTGACGAAGTGCGTACGATTTTCGATACGCTGGAGGTCCCGGTCTAATGCCCGTCATCGATAACGTGCTCGACAAGCCGATCAATCCGCACGCGCACACGAAGAGTTCGGAGAGCAAGCGTTACGGCTTCTTCCCGGGCTGTGTGGCCAAAGAGTCGTGCAAAGAGCTCTTCAACTCCACCATGCTGCTAGCCGACAAACTCGGCATCGAACTGATCGAGCTGACTGCCGCATCGTGCTGCGGTGCTTCCGTCGTCAACGACACGAACCGCGACATCGGCCGCGTGCTTAACGCGCGCACGTACGCTCAAGCAGAAGCGCTCGGTTTGGACGACATCGTTACGATCTGCTCGACATGCACGGGCCACATGCGCCTTGCGAACAAAGAGCTGCTCGATTCCGAAGAGCGCATGACGCAAGCCAATGCCATCCTGGGCAAGTTCGGCGCAAAGTACAACGGCGGCGTCGTCGTGCGCCATCTGCTCTGGGTGCTGATCGACGACATCGGCTTGGAAGCGCTTAGCAAGATGGTCGTACGGCCGCTCAACGGGCTCAAAGTCGCGCCGTTCTACGGCTGCCATATTATCCGTCCGGAAAAAGTGAACGGCTGGGAATCGGCGCGCAATCCGCATTCGCTGGAGGATCTGGTCGTCGCGCTCGGCGGTGAAGCGGTCGACTACGCCGGCAAGACGCGGTGCTGCGGTTTCCACATTCAGCTGGAAAAAGAAGGCACGGCCGCGAACATGGTCGGTCAAAATATGCGCATGGCAAAAGAAAAAGGCGCCGAAGCAGTCATTACGCCATGCCCGCTCTGTCATCTCGCGCTCGACGGCTACCAGCAAGATGCCGCTTCCCGGTGGGGACGCACGGATTTGCCGGTTTTCCATCTGCCGCAGCTCGTCGCGTACGCCCTCGGCGTGCCGCCCGAGAAACTCGGACTCAACAAGCATCTCATCGATCCGCGCGGCATCATGGTGGAACGCGAATTGATCGCATAGTTTTCTTTCGCGAACGTTGCTTGCAGGGCCGAACCGCATCGCGCGTTTGGCCCTGTTTGCTCGCTGGGTACGTCTGTGGCTGACGTGCTGCACCCAAGTCAAGGCTTGTCGCCCTTCGACCCTGGCGCGCTAGCCTTGTTCGACGCCATGCCGGAACCCGTGTGGCTGTCTCATCCCGATGGCCGCATCGCGTTTGTGAACCGCGTGGGCCTCGAGCTTCTCCATCTGCCGCCCGCAGAGATTATGGAGAACGGATGGATGGAACTTGTGCATCCGCAAGACCGCGACTACGTCGTTTCGCGAGTAATGCACACACTCAAAACCGGCGAACCTTTTGACACGGAGTCGCGCCTGCGCGATTCGCACGGCATTTACAAGTGGATCCGCAGCCGGGCTCGCGCTTTGCGCGATTCATCCGGAGCAATCATCGCCTTCGTCGGGCATATTATTGACGTCGATCAGTACAAGACGGCAGAAATTCAAGCGCGGAATGCCGAGGCGCGCATGCGGCGTCTGATCGACGCACCGCTATTCGGGTATGTGCGTTTGGATCAAAAGCGCAACGTCTTGGATTGCAACGAAGCGTTTGCGCATATGCTCGGTTACACCCGCGAAGAGCTGCTGCACGCAACCCTGTGGGACCTGACGCCGCCCGAATGGCATGCCGCCAGTCAAATTGCGCTCACCGAGGTTTTCACCACGGGCGCCACCGGTCCGTTCAGAAAAGAGTACGTTCGCAAGGACGGCACGCGCATCGCTGTGCTCGTGGTAGGCGCGCTCGATCCGGCAGAGCCGGAATATATCAATTCGTACATCGTCGACCTTTCCGCGGAGTCGCATTACAAGCAAGCCTTCGAACGCGCGCGCGATATCAACGAGACGCTTCTGGACGCGATACCAATGGTGTTTTGGACAACCGACGCCGAGGGGGAAGTCAATTACTGGAACCGCTGGTTTTACGAGTACACAGGCCTTTCACCCGAAGAAGCCCTGAGCGAAGAATACTGGAAGATCATACATCCCGACGACGTTCGCATGCACCAGTCCAGATGGCAAAACGACCATCGCATTGCGACCGCCAGTGACCACTACATCCGCTACCGGCGCGCATCCGACAGCAGCTTTCGCTGGCACCTCGTGCACGCAGAACCCATTGAAGACAATCAGGGAAATCTTCAGGGCTGGTTAGGGTTTTCACTCGACGTCCACGATCAGCGACGCGCGGCGGAGCGTCAATCATTTTTACTTCGCGCAACCGAACGCATCGGATCGCTGCTGGAAGCCGACGAGATTTTCCAGCAAGTCGCGCGCGAATGTGTTCCGGAGATGGCCGACTCCGCTGTTGCGTTCGCGATGCGCGACGGTGCGCTGCAACCCGTTGCAATCTGCGCCGTTAGCCCAGAGCGTGAAGCGACGCTTCGCACGCTTCACGCAACGTTCGGCGCGGGACCGCCTGCGTCGCCGATCTTGACCTCGCTGCGCGAACGCCGTTCGATTTTGCTCACGAAATTCGGACCCGATGCGATCGACTCGCTCGATATCTCCGAATACGAACGCGCGATTCTCAAAAGCCTCAATACCACTTCGTTGATCGCCACGCCGCTTTTCGACGAAGAAGGCGACATCGGCGTTTTATTGACGAACAACGGACCGTCGGGCCGCGTGCACGATGAGCTTGATATGCAAACGCTTCGGGTATTGGGCGACCGGCTGGTCGTGAGCATCGAAAACGCGCGCCGGTACGCGCGCGAACATCGCGTTGCAGAGGCGTTGCAAACGGCGTCGTTGCCGCAATCGTTGCCGGCGCCGCGCGGTATTCAGTTAAGCGCGCATTACGCGGCTGCGCCGTCCGAAGCCCACATCGGTGGCGACTGGTACGATGCGGTAGAACTGCAAGACGGCCGCGTTGTGCTTTCCATTGGAGACGTGACGGGGCGCGGGCTTGAAGCGGCCGTGACGATGGCGAACATCCGCCAGATCATTCGCGGCATCGCGCACGTGCATCCCGATCCGGCGCTGATGCTCGAGGCGGCTGATCGCGCGCTGCGTGCAGAACATCCCGACACGTACGTCACGACGTTCACGTGCGTCATCGATCCCATTGAGTCGGTGCTGATTTACGCAAGCGCAGGTCATCCGCCCGCGTTGCTGCGCAAGCGTTCCGGCGGTATCAACCCGCTAGGCACGGCGGGGTTGCCCCTTGGCATTCGCATGAAGGGCGAGCCGAGCACGGTGATCGTGCCGGTCGAGGAAGGCGACGCGCTCATACTCTACACGGATGGCGTGACCGAAGTACGTCGCGATGCCGTTACCGGTGAACAAGACCTGATGGCCCTGATCGAGCGCGGCGATGTGCTTGGAAATGCCGATCCGGCCAGGGCAATCTACGACGAACTCGTCGGCAACGATGCTCGCGACGACATTGCCATTCTGGTTGCCCAAATCGGCGAGCTGGACGCGCGTACGTCGACGCGCATGCTACGGCGCTGGAGCGCAAATGCGCGCGACGAACAGCGTATTCGTGCGATTCGCTCGGACGTGCTGGGAGAGATCCTATTCTGCCACTTGGACGATGAGACGATATTTCGTGCCGAGATGATTTTGGGCGAACTCATCGGGAACGTCGTGCGCCACACGCCGGGTGCAATCGAAGTCGTCTTGGAGCGCAGGCGCGGCGCGATCGTCTTGCACGTGCTCGATAACGGCGAAGGTTTCCAGTTCTCTCCGCGTTTGCCGCTCGATGCGTTTAGCGAACGCGGTCGCGGGCTCTATATTGCAGCGCAACTGAGCGACGATTTTTCGGTGACCCGCCGCCCGCAAGGCGGCAGCCATGCGCGTTCTGTCGTGACCCACCGGTAATATCATGCTGCATCCCGGCGGAGCACCGCTGGAAGACGATCTGCGCACGCTTGCATCGGCAAAAGCGGCGTGGGCCGGTCTCAGTTCGGAAATTAAGCTCGCGCTTCTGCGCACAGTGAAGGCCAATGTGCACGCCGTTGCAGCGCAGTGGGCGCAGGCGTGCGCGCAGGCCAAAGGATTGCGCGAACGCTCACCGCTCGCGGGCGAAGAGTGGATCTCCGGCCCCTGGGCGTTGATGTACGCGCTCACGCGCTTCGCTCGCACGCTCGAAGATATCACCGTTGACGGCGACGTCGACTTGCCGCGTGCACGCCGGCGTCATGGCCGGACCGTGCTCGACGTGTACCCTCGCGATCTCTACGATCGCTTTCTGCTCATGGGCATACGCGCCGAAGTGTGGATGCACGCCGGCATAACACCGGATCGCGTGCGTACCATTGAACCGCACAATCGCTCCGGCGAACTCGCGCTCGTGCTTGGCGCAGGAAACATTTCAAGCATCACGCCGCTGGATGCACTGTACAAACTTATCGCCGAGAACGCGGTGTGTTTGGTAAAAATGAACCCGGTGAACGGGTATCTCCAGCCCATTTTGGAAAGTGCGTTCGATCCGTTCGTGAAAGCGGGGTTTCTGCGGTTCACGACTGGAGGCGCGGAGCTTGGGGCGTATTTATGCGCGCACCCGGCCGTCGATACAATTCATATCACCGGAAGTGAGACGGCATACCGCGCAGTCGTGCGCGAGGCCGGCGGCAAACCCGTGACAAGCGAACTCGGAAACGTCAGTCCGGCGATCGTCGTTCCCGGCGAGTGGACCGATGCGCAGCTGCGCTACCAAGCCGAACATATCGCCACGCAAAAAGCCCACAACGCCGGTTTCAATTGCGTCGCGACACAAGTGATGATTCTTTCGCGCGAGTGGGAGCAAAAAGACGCGCTCAAGGCACAGATTCAAGACGTGTTCGATGCGATGGAAAACCGGCCGGAATACTATCCAGGTGCAGCAGCACGTCGTGCGCGCATTGGCGCGCCGGAGTTTCCGCTTCGTACGATGGTCGAAGTTGCCGCCGGCGATCGGTCGTCGGCGGCATTTACGTCCGAGGCGTTTTGCGGCGCGCTCGTCTGCGTCGAGTTGCCCGGCACGGGCGAGGCGTTCATCCGCAATGCTGTCGATTTCGCGAACAGCGTGCTTGCCGGAACGCTCGGCGCAAACATCATCGTATCGCCTCGATCGCAACGCGAGCTTCGTCCCGCGATCGATCGCGCGATTGCGGATCTGCGGTACGGCTGCATCGGCGTGAACGCGTGGACCGGTGTCGGCTACTTCATTGCTGAGACGCCATGGGGTGCATACCCCGGACACACACGCACCGAACCCGGCAGCGGCCTGGGCGTCGTACACAATGCGCTTTTGCTGGAAGACACGGAGAAGACCGTCGTGTACGCACCGTTCCGCTCGTTTCCGAAGCCGTCGTGGTTCGTAACGAACCGTGCCGCGGCGCAGATCGGCGCCGCCCTTTGTGACTTCGAACTTGACCGTTCGCCCGCAGCATTCGCACGCGTTAGCGCTATAGCGCTTCGCGGATGAGGGCGGCGCACTAATAATGCGAGACGGTGCTCACGCCCATATTTTGATAAGGTCGTTACGCGAAGTGGCAATCGTACCTATCGCATAACAGTGCTTGAAAAGCTCAGCGAGAGCCAGCGACGCCAAGTCGATGACTTGCTGACGGAGCTAAAGCGGTTACTGCATTACGAGCGGTTTAGCGAAGATTACCTTGCATTAACCGCGGAGCCGAACGCGCCGATAGAGCGCATTGAGGATATCCTCGACCATGGCGAGGCTTCCGGTCTTTGGGATTGGGAGTTGAGCTCGCCGGAGCCCTAAAAATGCAAGCGGTGTATTCGCTCAGCGGACTCCCGCAGAGTGTAAGATTTGCAGCACTTGCGCCGCCGGCAAGCCGTACACGGTTGTTCCGGCGCGTCCGGTCATCGTCCGCGCACTGAACAACGCATCATAGATTGCGCCTTCCGTCGCCTCGGTGGCCGCTAAATACAGAGCATTCAGCGTCGGTTCGTCCTCGATTATCGTTCCTTGCGGCGGTTTGATGTCGTACGTTGCCGTGCGTTCGAACTGATAGCCTGTGCTGAATGCCAAGAACAGATCGCCACTGCCGACGGCGCTGTACAATCCGGTGCGCGCCATGCCTAGACTTGCGCGCAGGGAAAGTGCGCGCAGCTGGCGTGAATCGAGTGGTGCATTTGTTGCAACGATGACGATGATGCTGCCTTCAGCCATGCGTCCATGTAAGGCGACGTTGCGTGCTCCGAAGTGGATCTTGTATGTGTTTGAAAAGCGCGCACCGATGTGCACGCCGTCGATCATGAGCGACTTGCGCGCCGAACCGCTGCTCGTGTTGTCATTCACGAGCACGCCGACGGTGTATCCGCGCAGATTCTTCGGCAGCACGCGCGATGCCGACCCGATTCCGCCTTTGAACCCGAACGCCACCATGCCGGTGCCCGCGCCGACGTTACCGCGCGCAAATTGTCCGGTCCGCGCTGCATCCAGCGCGCGCACGACGTCGCCCGGACTCACCGCGCGCGCAGTAATATCGTTCAGTAACGAATCGTCGCACTCTGCATTAACCGGCAGCGGTACGGTATCGGATCGTCCAATCTCCGGATGCTTTTGCATCATCCACGTGATCTGACCATCATCCGCCCGTCCAATGTCGAGTGTATCAGTCAGTACAATCGGAGTTTCCAGAAAACCGGCTTCATTGATCCAATGCGTTCCGGTCATCTCGCCGTTGCCATTGAATGCAAAAGCCGCCGCCGAGACTTTGTTTACCCACGGATCCGCATTGGGAAGAATCGCCGTCGCACCGGTGCGAATCGACGAGCCTTCGACTTTAGTCACATGCCCAACCATGACGCCGGGAACGTCGGTGATCCCATCGAGCGGGCCGGGCGAAAGCTGTCCGAAATGGAAGGGAACGCGCGCGGAACCTTGCGTTCCTGCGGCAAGGAGCAGCGCCGCTAGAACCGCGCCCATACGGAATTTCATCACCCGCACTTTAGGACTATGGGCTGCATCGGCCCTCCCCCGGCATGACAAAGGGCACTTTCTCGCTAAAAGAGCGTAAAGTTACCATTTCTACGTGACGAATCTCATGGGGGCAGCCAGTATCCTTACCGTTCCAGAGCGCGTTAAAGCCGCGCACGTGTTCGAAAATCTCTCGACCGCCGAACTGGTGGAGCACGCGCTGCGCCGCGGCGAGGGCGTGCTCGGCAACGACGGCCAGCTGGTCGTCGACACGCGCCCGCACACCGGCCGCTCGCCCAAAGATAAGTTCTTCGTCAAAGAGCCGTCGAGCGAAGCGCACATCAACTGGAGCGATGCTAACCGCGCGATCTCACCTGAAGCATTCGATGCGCTCTGGGATCGCGTGAACACGTATCTTTCCGAACGCGACGTCTACCAACTGGACTGCTATGTCGGCGCGGACGAACGCTACCGCTTGCCGGTGCGCGTCGTTACCGAGTTCGCCTGGCACAACTTGTTCGCGCGTGATTTGTTCATCGTGCCGGAGCAGGCACCCAAAGATTTTCAGCCGGAATTCACCGTCGTCGACGCGGCGCTGTTTCAAGCCGATCCGCAGCGCGACAAAACGAATTCCTCGACATTCATCCTGATCAATTTCGCGCGGCGCATCATCCTCATCGGTGGAACGAAGTACGCGGGCGAGATCAAGAAGTCGGTGTTCACGATCATGAACTACCTTCTTCCGCTGCAAAACACGCTGCCGATGCACTGCTCTGCGAATGAAGGCGCGCAAGGCGACGTCGCGATCTTCTTCGGTTTGTCCGGCACCGGTAAGACAACGCTTTCAGCCGACAGTCACCGTCCGCTCATCGGCGACGACGAGCACGGATGGTCGGCCGGCGGCGTGTTCAATTTCGAAGGCGGCTGCTACGCGAAAGTGATCCGCCTCTCGGAAAAAGCGGAGCCCGAGATCTGGGCTGCATCACATCGTTTCGGCGCGGTACTCGAGAACGTCGTGTACGACGAAGAGACGCGCGTGCTGAATCTTGACAGCGACGCGAAAACGGAGAACACGCGCTCGGCATATCCGATCGAGTTCATTCCGAACATCGTGCCGGGCAGCAAAGGCGGTCACGCGCACGTCATCGTAATGCTGACGGCGGACGCATTCGGCGTGTTGCCACCGATTTCGCGGCTCTCGAAAGAGCAGGCGATGTATCACTTCTTGTCGGGCTACACGGCGAAAGTTGCCGGGACAGAACGCGGCGTAACCGAACCGCAAGCGACGTTTTCGACGTGCTTCGGCGCACCATTCATGGTGCATCATCCGACCGTATATGCAAAGTTGCTCGGCGAGCGCATCGACGCGCACGACGTGCAATGCTGGCTGGTAAATACCGGCTGGACCGGCGGTCCGTATGGAGTTGGCAACCGCATGTCCATTGCGCACACGCGCGCAATGGTGAACGCTGCCATCGAAGGTTCACTGCGTAACGCTGCGTTTAGAAAAGAACCATTCTTCGGCCTGGAAATCCCGCAGTCGGTGCCTAACGTGCCGTCCGAAGTGCTCGACCCACGCAAAGCGTGGAGCGATCCCGCAGCGTACGATGCCCAAGCAAAGAAACTTGCCGGCTTATTTGCGGAGAACTTCAAGCAGTTCGCGGCCCATGCATCGCCGGCCGTCCTTGCAGTAGCGATTAAGCCTGCGTAAAACCGATCGCTTTCATCAAAATGCGCTTGGGGCGTTGTCCGTCGAACTCGCCGTAATGCACGCGCTCCCATGTGCCGAGATCGAGCTTCGAACCGGTGACCGGAACTAGGACTTGATGTCCTAAAACCATGCGCTTGAGGTGCGCGTCGGCGTTGTCTTCACCCGTCAGGTGATGTTTGTAGTCCAGGCCGTATGGCGCCAGCTCTTCGAGCCATGACATGATATCTTGCCACAGCCCGCTCTCGTGGTCGTTCACGAAAATCGAAGCGGTAATGTGCATGGTTGAGACGAGTATGAAACCGTCGCCTAGCGCTGATTTTTCCAGAAACGCCTGTACCCGATCGGTGATGTCCACGATTTCGTACCGCGTTTTCGTTTGGATGACGGTGTGCTCTGTGTAGGCGACGGGTTTCATGATATTCTCAACGCTCCTTAATCCGGCTCTAAGCCGCGCAGCGGCGGCGGGCGCTATCGTACAAAGCATGATGAATCTTCGCAGCATCTTCTTGGCCACGACGGCGCTGGCCGTTTCGGTGGCTCCGCTAAGTGCGCAGCAGCTCGGCGCCGCCGCTGCGCGCTCCCATCAGGCGCACGGTTTCATGCGCATGCTCCATTCGCTGAACCTCTCAGATCAGCAAAAAGCGCAGATCAAAACTATGGTACAGCAGTACCGGCAGCAACATCCGCAAGGAAGCGCGCCCGACCACCAAGCCCGCAAGGCGCTACGCGAGCAAATTATGGGCGTACTGACGCCGGCGCAAAAAGAGAAGCTGCGAGCTGAAATGAAGCAGCCCTTGCCTGCGCCAACCCCCGAGGAAACTGCACAGCCCTAGATAACAAGGCGCCGCATGAGCGGCGAAACTTTAGCAGTAGTCGTCGGCGGCGGGCCGGCACCGGGCATCAACGGCGTGATCTCCGCCGTTACCGCCGAGGCGCTGCGTAACGGAATGCGTGTTATCGGGTTGCTCGAAGGCTACCGGTACATCGCGCAAGGACGCACCGATCGTTTTGTGGAGTTGACGCAGGCAGCGGTCGACGGCGTGCAAACGCGCGGCGGTTCGATCTTGCGCACCTCCCGAACAAATCCGGCGAAGGACGAAACGACTCTGCGCAACTGCGTGCAAGCATTGACGGCGATGGGTGTGCGTTACCTTGTAACCATTGGCGGCGACGACACAACGTATGGCGCAACACGCATCGCGCAGGAAGCGGGCGGCTCGATTGCCGTTGCCAGCGTGCCGAAAACCATCGACAACGATCTGCCCTTGCCGGACAACGCGCCCACGTTCGGTTTCGAAACGGCGCGCGCTGTCGGTTCCGAAATCGTCGAAACGCTGATCGAGGATGCGCGCACGACGCAGCGCTGGTATCTCGTGATCAGCATGGGCCGTAAATCAGGTGCGCTTGCGCTGGGAATGTGCAAGGCGGCGGGGGCGGCACTCGCCGTTATTCCCGAAGAATTCGAGAGCGAAATCGACCTTGCCGACGTCGTTGACACCATCGCAGGTTCGATCGTGAAACGCCTGGCGCTGGGTTACGATCACGGCGTAGCCGTCGTGGCGGAAGGCATCGCCGAGCATCTCAAACCCGAACAACTGGAACGCTTCGAAGGTGTCTCGCGCGATTCGTATGGACACATCCGCTTGGCTGAGGTGCCGCTGGGGTCGGTGCTGCGCGATGCGCTACGCGAACGTCTGAAAGAGCTCGGTATCGAAACGACGATTGTGCCGAAAGATATCGGCTACGAACTGCGCTGCGCAAAGCCCGTATCGTACGATGTCGAATACACCCGTACACTGGGTTACGGCGCCGTACGCTATTTGCTCGAAGGGAAAAGCGGATCGCTCATCGCGCTTTCCGGCGGCAGCGTTGCTCCGCTGAGTTTGAAAGACCTCGAGGACCCGGCGACGGGTCGCGTGCGCGTTCGCATGGTCGACACGTCGACGACATGGTATCAAGTTGGACGCGCATATCAGACGCGCATCGAACGATCCGATTTGCAAGAGCCCATGCTCGGCGCGCTGGCGAAGCAAACCAAGTTGTCGCCCGAAACGTTTGCGCAGCGCTTCTCAAAAATACCGTAACTCATGACACGTGCGGCGATTGCGCTCCTGACTCTCCTTACGCTTATCGCACCGTCAGCTCCGCCGCCGTTCACGATAGAGCGTATCGCGTCCGTCGACGGCGCGCGCGAAATCGCTATAACGCCGTCCGGCGACCTGTTCGTTGGGACAAGCGCCGGCGATGTTTATCTGGTCGCCAATGCGGAAAGTCATCCGCAAGCCGCGACGGTTTTTGTTTCACCGCAAGATGCGCCTGCAGCCGGTGTTGCATTTTCGAACGGGAGTTTGTACGTCGGAACGCAGCACGCGATCTGGCGCGTTCCGGTTCGTGCCGGCGATCGCCACGCGCGCAGTTCACCGCAACTACTCGCGCACGTGCGGCAGGGCGAAGCACCGCCGGGAAGCGACAACGACGTGCATACGACAACATCCGTAGCGGCCGACGCAGCGCACGTCTACGCATCGGTCGGTTCGTCATGTAACGCATGCGTCGAAATCGATCCAACGCGCGCGACCGTTGGCGAAGTGCGCGCTGGCCGCTACACCGTTGTAGCGCGCCGCATTCGCAACGCTATCGGCCTTGCAATCGACGAGCGCGGACATCTATGGGCGGCGGATGCGGGTCAGGACGAACTGCAGCCTGCGCATCCATACGAGTTTTTCGATGATGTGAGCACCCGCAAGGCGCCGGCGGATTATGGCTGGCCCGATTGCTATGAAGACCGGCGCGTCAAAGCGGGCACGCATGCGAACTGTAACGGCGTTGTCGTGCCACTGATCATTTTTCCGGCGTACGAAACGCCAATCGGCGCGGCGTTCTATCCGCAACATCAAAGCGGGAAGTACGCGTTCCCGCAAAAATGGCGCGGCGCGTTTGTGACGCTCCACGGCTCATGGCATGGACCCTCGCAAGGCCTGGCGGGTTATCTTCCGCCGCGTGTCGTTTTTGTTCCGATGCGTGGCGGCGCGCCGGGGCGGCCCGCAGACTGGAGCGACCCCTCACGGCAATGGACCCAGTTCATTGGTGGTTACCAGGCGGGCGGCAGCCATGGGCGCACCGGACGTCCGACCGGCATTGCCGTCGGACCGCAAGGCAGCCTTTTTGTAACCGACGACCTGGCGGGAGCTATCTACCGAATTCGACCTCGCTGACGCGGGTATAACCGCGCGCATGGCAGAGATCTACGGACACGAAGGACAACCGGTCGAGGTAGCCGGCTACTACGAATGCTCGGACTGCGGACACCGCGAGCTGTTTACGCGAGGGCAGACTTTTCCGCCGAATCATCATCCGGAAAAGCCGTGGACGCTGTATCAAGCAACAGAAGAACTTCCCAAATAACGGCCATTGAACGTCCGGCTATCTCTTCGTAGCCGAAATCGTTTGGATGATAACCGTCATCGCATAAGTATTCGCGGTCGGGATACAGCGGCGCACTCGTGTACAGAAACAGGTCGACGAATCCGTCACCGAATTGTGCGGCGATGCGCCGCATCGTGTCGTTGAACCGCCGGCATAGCCGCGCCACCGCCCGTTTGAAGATCTTGTGAACCGCGATCGTTTGCGTGACGTCCGGCATACCAAAAACCACAACGGTAGCTCCAGGCGCCGCTTCGTGTACCGCGCCGAGCAAATGGGCAAACCGGCGTGCGAAGATCATCCGATCCAGCGTATAGCGCAAGTCGTTTGCACCGGCAATCAACATCACCACGTCGCACTGCGTGCCACGCAACTTCGGAATCTGGTGACGTAAAACGTCCCCCATAGTGGCATGAGGGACGCCATAATTCGCATAGGTGCTTGCGGGCCGTTGCGCGCGTATCTCAGCGAAAATTCGCTGGGTTAGACCGCCGTTCGGAGTAGCCGCTCCGAGTCCATGCGCCAAACTGTCCCCCACGACGGCCACGGCGAGCCGGCGCGGAGCATTTTCGGGCGAGTGGATGGAGTGCATGATACGTTAATGATTCCCTTATAACACCACGGTTGTATAAGGATCAACGTATCTACGGTTAGGTCTGTTTTCCTAATGAAAACGAATCTTTATGACTGGGGCGGGGCCGCGGTGACGCTATCCAGACCAAGCGCCGAGGCGTTCGCGAGCGCAATTTCTAAGCCGTCGTCGGCCACGGTTATTCGGCCCCTAAACGTTTCGGCCGCTGCGGCTTTCAACTGCGAGGGCTCGACGCTCGCGCTGTAATGCGTGAGCACCAGATGTTTTGCGCGCGCCATCGCCGCCATCTCGCCCGCAGCGCGCGCGTTCGTGTGGCCTTTCACTGCGCCGGTTTCAATTCCGTCCGCGCCCAGTGCCGCTTCACACAAAAACAAGTCTGCGTTGCAAGCATGATCGATCACTGCCTCGCATGGCGCCGTATCAGCTGAAAACGTCAAGACGCCATCCGGCGCTTGCACGCGCAGCGCATACGCCGGAATGTAATGCACCGTGGGAGCAAATGTCAGCGTGACGTCGCCGATCTCGAGTAACGTGCCTGGGCCATACTCGCGCAAATCGAAGACTTCGCCGAAAAAATCGTCGGTCTCTTTGAGTGGATACGCGACCTGTTTGAGCACGTTGATTCCGGCGGCGGGTAGAAACACCGGCAAACGCTGCTCGCGCTTCATCTCATATTTCAGGCCGTAGCGAAGCGGAACCAGGTCGAAGAAATGGTCGGCGTGCATGTGCGAGATGACGATTGCGTCAAGGTCCTTCGCGACGTCAATAACCTGCTGCACGCGTGAGAATGCGCCCGAACCGAAATCCACCGCGATACAGGCGCCGGCGGTGCGCAACACATAGCCGCTATTCGCGCGACCGGGACGCGGAACGGCAGAACTCGACCCGGCAATGTACAGGCGCGATCCGCTCGTAACAGCCATCCTGCGGCTTACGACGCTGCCGCTGTCGAATCCGCCCGTCGCGTTACTACCGCAAGCACGATAACAACCATCACGGCAAGAACGTTGCTCGCAAGTGTGATACGGTCGTTGAGTGCCATGCTGCCCATGCTCACGCCGCCAAATTCACCAATCGCCGCGCCCATGATCGCCCCTGCTATCATGGCGCCCACTGCGAACAACGCGACGAACGTCCACGTAATACGTGCGGGGAACGACTTATTGTAGATTGCAATGAGCGGCGGAACGAGCAGATCGCCGTAAATGAACGCGGTGTTCGCGCTGAGTGGTATGCCCGCATTTGCCAGAAAACGCGCAACGGGCACGTTGCCCATGGAGCACAAGAACGTCGCCACGGCGATCAGTAAACCGAGAATAAGCAGTAACACCGGACCGGCAACCGCGACGTTGCCGACCGCGTGCAGCGCGTGTGAGAGCCATTGCGGTGGAATGAGCGCCGCCGCAAAACCGGCGATGAGATACCCGATAATGAGCTCGTTGCGCAGCATCTCCACATCACCCATTGCGGTTGAGACGACGGCGCGCCACGTGTTTGGATTGTTCAGCGCCGGACGCGACTGACGTGCTCCGGCGAGCAGCGCTTCGTAATGCTTACGCCCGCATGCGAGGGCGGTTTTCCCTTGATACGGAGCCGCCAAATCCGGCTCGCCTTCCATACCGCAAACCGGACATTCCGTAATAACGTCACTTTCTGCCGGCGCTTTCACCTCGTTCGGAACTTTCAGCACCGAGAACCCGCCCACAACGATCGCCATAATAATGACGCCGCCAAAGAATTCGGCAAACGCAAACTTCCAGCCGAGCAGCGACCAAAATAAGATCAGGATCGCAATGTTCATATTTGTCGAGGAGATCAGAAACGCAAAGACGCTGCGGACATCGGCCCCACGTTGATAGAAACCGCGTGCCGCGGCCGCCGCGCCATAAGAACATGACGAAGAGATAATCCCAAAGCCGGCGGCCGAGAGAATGCCACGCAGGTTGCCGGACATGTAGCGATGCATGTCCGCCGGCGTCAGCACGACTTGCACGAACGCGGAGATCAGGAAGCCGAAGATCAGCCCGAACAGGCTCTCCCAAAGAAACTCGAGCGTTTGCAGCAAACCTGCTGCCAAAGCGTGGGCGACGACCATCTTACTCCCTCACACCGTTAAACCCGCAAGGGTTTCGCGAACCGCGGCGCAGGTTGCGTCTATTTCGGCGGGAGTGTTGTAGTGGGCGGCGCCGATACGTACTACGCCTTCTTCCTCATTGATGCCGAGCGACCGGACGACTTCAAGCGCAAAGTTGTGGCCCGACCAGACGAAAATGTTCTGCTCCGCCAGGCGTTTTGCAACGACCGGCGCCGGTATTGATCTGTGCGTAAACGACACTGTCGGCACTCGGCGATCGACGGCGGCCTCGTCCGTAATACCGTGGATCGTCACGCCGTCAATCGAACGTAGTCCTGCGATGAGCCGGATCGCGAGGAAGTTTTCCCAAGCACGCGTGGCGTCGAATGCAGCAGTAATTTTTACGCGCCGGCGCTGATGGGGAGCAGCCTGCGCGCCAACATCTTCGAAATAGTCAACGCACGCCCCCAGCGCTGCTAGCAGCTCGATTTGCGGGGTGCCGGTTTCGAATTTCCATGGAAGCTCCGTAGTCTGTGGCCGCACCTTGTACGCGGTAAGCTCATCGAGCAACGGTTCGCGACCCCACAAGATGCCCATATGTGGACCGAAAAACTTGTACGAGGAACAGGCCAGAAAATCGCATCCCAATGTTTGCACATCCATCGCTACGTGGGGCGCGGCCTGAACGGCATCAACGTACACTAGCGCGCCGGTTTTCTTGGCGAGCCTGGTGAGCGCGCGCACGTCATTGATCGATCCGGTGAGATTGCTGGCGTAGTTCAGCGCAACAAGTTTCGTGCGATCGCTCAACGCTTGCTCGAATGCGGCCGGTTCGATCACCCATGAATCGTGATCGAAGTCGACCCAGCGTACGTGCAGATTCAGGTCTTCGGCCAACATGAGCCATGGGCCAACGTTGCCGTCGTGGTCCATTCGCGTAACGACGATCTCGTCGCCGCCTTTGAGCGTTCGCCCGATACTCTGCGCGATATGGAACGTCAGAGTCGTGGTGGATTGTGCAACAATGACTTCTCGGTACGACGCAGCGTTTAAAAACGTTGCCATCGCTTCATGCGCGCCTTGCACCACCTCTTCTGCCGCCAGGCTTGTACGAAAGTAGCCGCCCAAATTCGCGTTGCGGTACAAGAGCGCGTCCGCAGCCGCGTCTGCAACACGTTTGGGCACTTGTGTCCCAGCCGGATTATCCAGGTACACGCGCGCAGCGCCATGGTCGGTGACCGCGAGCGAGGGAAACTGCGCCCGCACCCGTTCGATTGGAAATGATGTCATTGCTGCGTTTGTCCGCGGCGCACGATTGCGATCTCGTCGCGAATGGCACTTATGACCAGATACGGTTGATCGAACTGAATGTAGTGACCGCTCTTCGTGGCGGCGATGTATTTTGCATCGCTTGAGAGGTGCAGCCACTGCCGGTGCATGCGTTGCCAGAGCCGTTCGTCCTTCGCGGACGCGCCGTGATGATGATAAGCGACCAGAATGCGCAGCGGTATCGACCCATACGAGCGATGCTCGCGCAGCAGCGTTCGTTCGCCGGCGGCTGTGAAGTTATTGAACTCCGATGCCGACGCGGCGAACTGTTTGGGCTGCTCCGCTTCGTTCACGACGACGCGATCGAGCGAACCGGGAAAGTCTTTTGGATTCGGCAGGCCGCGAAAGAACAATTGCAGACACTTGTGAAGCTGTTTGGCTGCAACGCCGCGAAAGTGACGCCGAGCCTGCGACTCGCAGGTGCCCATGAAGTGCTGAGCTTTGGCAATGCCTGCATCGTTCTCGCGCAGCTCCTTTGCGGTCATGTAGAGCACTTCTTGTTCCGCGGATGCATCGTCCAAAACTAAACCGGCGACTTGCGCCAAATAGCGATCGGCATAGTGACGAACGTTGATGCCGCCAAACGAATGTCCGACCAGAATGTACGGTCCCGGCTCGCCGGAATTGTGCAGCATGGTGTGAAGATCGGAAACGATGCGCGCGGTAGTGCGGGGCATCGGCCCCGGATCCGAAAGCCCGTTGCCGGCGCGATCGTACGTACAAGCGCGCGTTGTCTTCGCGATCTCCGGTTGAATGGTCACCCATGCGGGCGACCAATCTTCCAGGCCGGAATCAAAAACGACCGTCGGCGATCCGCTGCCGACACAATACATGTTCAGCCGGTGTCCGCCGGCGTCGATCATGCGGCCGCGGGTCAAATAGAGATCGCCGCCGCCCACGGCTGCGGGTGCAGCCGCTGTGGCAAAGCATAGAGCAAGAATGCAGGCAGCAAAAGCACGTAACATAAAGCGCAGGTCCGATTGCGGGTTAGCGCTTCCCTCTCAGCGTGGCTCAAGTTCCAGAGGTTGACCGCCGCTTTTTATGCTAGAATCGAGAGATGCAAACGCTAGAGACCGAATTCTGGCAGCACGACTACCCTGCCATGCTGGAGCAGGCCAGAACCGGCCACAAGTTCGTTTTATTGGACGTCTTCAATCCTGGTTGAGGGGGATGCCAAGCGCTGGATACCGTGACGTATCCCGAAAATTTGATCCGCGAAATAATTTCTGCGCATGCAGTCCCGGTGCAAATCGACAATACGAAACCGGAGAACAATGCGCTGCTCCATAAAATTCACCATATCTGGACGCCGGATATCCGCATCATTTATAACGACGGTTACGAGCTGTACACGTGGGGCGGGTACTTGCCACCGTTCGAATATGCCGCACGGCTTTTATGCGGCTTCGGCTTAGCGTATCTTCGGTTGAAACACTTTGACAAAGCCGAAGAATGTTACCTTGACGTGCTCCGCCGGTTCTCAACCAGCTATGCCGCAGCCGAAGCGCAGTATTATCTGGGCGTAACGCGCTACCGCAAAGATCCGAACGGCGACGAACTGCTCACGCAATGGGCAAATCTGCGGTCCAGATATCCTATGAGTGAGTTCCGCGTAAAACAATCATTCAAAGATCTGCCTGACAGCACGACTTCGCACTAGCGGCCTCTTCACGGATAATATGGCCTTAATCTTGCCTTGCTTCATAGCAACCGGGCAGTAACTTTTCAGAACTCCAGCAATATATACGATCATGCTGGATGTTCGCCGCGCGGCGGGCCCATTGGCAGCACTTG
>CAZERJ010000054.1:0-19473 GCA_964514445.1 uncultured bacterium
ACCGCCGACATCCTCCTTGTAAGGGAGGCGCTCTCCCAGCTGAGCTAATCGCCCTTGGGCGTAGTGGCTTGTCCATCACCCGGCGCTGTGCCTGCCGAGCGCGCGACGCCGTAAGATTCTGTACAAAACACGGCGAAGCGATCTCCTCGGAGGTCCGCGAATGGCAAGAGACAACGCCATGAACATTTACGCGACCGTGTTGGCGGTCGTCGTCATCGCCGGCATATGGCCTGTTTCGGTTCTGGCGCAAAGTACGGCAGGTTCGCCAATCGCGATTAACGCGTGCAGCCCGATGATGAACAATAATAATACGCAGACACTGTTCGGCGTACCCGTTGCTTCAACGAGCACCGGAATCCAAATTCAGTTCACAAACGAATCATCGAAGAGCGCAAATTTAATAAATTTCTCGGTGCGTTCGAACGGCGACTCGTTCGTTATCCGCGATGTTGGCACGTTTTTCGCCAGGGGTAGAGATCACGCACCGGTACCGCAACGGCCAAGGTCAGGCGTTCGTTCTTCCACAATTTGTCGCGCCGAAGATTACGTGTCACGTGCAGTCTGTTACGTTCACCGACGGCACGGTCTGGCGGCGCGGACAGGCAGCAGCATTCAAGGCGCCGCCGCAAGCGGCAAATCCGCTTTCAATCACGCCCGCGTCCGTGACCATGGATCGCAACGCGGAGTCGCATCTCTTTATGGCGCTTAGCACTGCTAAGGTAGCGGCGTTCACCGAACGCGATACGTGCAAAGGAATCGCATCTATCGCACTGAGCGCGTCCGGCGAAGCCGCCGCTACGTACGTTGTCAAAGCGATCGCACCGGGCACGTGTTCGGCCGTAATTCGCGATGAATACGGAAATCGCGCGATCGTTCCAGTTACCGTGCGCTAAAGAGACACGTCGAACGGATTCGTTAGCGCGCTTCCGGTGATCACGGCCGCCGGCGTTGCGTTTCCGTTAGCGCCGGGTGCATACTCGATGATGCTGCCCGGAGCATTGTCACCTTGCGCTGCAAATATGGTGCCGCCCGCGGTGACCGCAATACCGTACGTTCCCGAAAGCGCCGTTCCTGAGATCACCGCCAGAGGAGTCGCCCCCAAACCCGAGCCGGGCGCGAACTTGTAAATACTGGTTGTTCCGCGATCGTTGACGTAAAGATTGCCCGCGCCATCCAGGGCAACTCCCCAAGGCGCCGACGGCCCGCCGCTTCCGGTAATCGTTTTTACCGGCGCCGTATTCCCATTCGCACCCGGGGCGAATTCAGTGATCGACGCGCCGGCATTGTTCGCAACAAAAAGATTTCCCGATGCATCGAATGCGAGTCCGGTCGGCGCGTTCAATCCCGTGCCAGCGCCGCTAATTGTTCGAATGGGACTCACGTTGTTGTTCGCACCGGCGGCAAAAACGGTGATCGCGTTTGAACCGGTGTTCGCGACGTAAATATTGCCCGCCGGATCGAGCGCGATGCCGTGCGGAGCATTCAGCATCGTGTTGAAACCGTAAATGGTCGCAAGGCCTACGCCACTCGCCGAGTATTCGAAAACGATGTTGTTATTTGGCGCCGTGGCGAAAACGTCGCCCGAGCTGTCGTGCGCAATTCCGGCTAAGCCGAAGCTGTTGCTCGCCAACGTCTGTGGCGCGGAGCCGGTGCGGTCCGTCGCGATGCTGCCGCTAGAGTTCGAAATGTAGAGCAAGATTGGAACGGGCGTCGGCGATGGAGTCGGTGTCGGATCGGTGACCGTCACGGAAACCGTTGCGGCCCAACCGTTCTTTTCGGAAACGGTGATGATTGCGGTGCCCGCCGCCTGTGCGGTCACCGGTATCAACGCGCTATGTAGAGGCAAATCAGCGGACTTGCTGGCGCGCATAGATGCCGGTACGGACACGATGCCCGCCGGTAGAACGGTAACTTCGTAGGTGCCGCCGGATTTCGTGCAGGCCGTAAAGCTGGCGGTCTCGCCGATCATGAGCGTGAGCTGCGCAGGAGCGACGCCAACTCCGTGTGTGGTGGCAGTACATCCGCTCGAGACGATCACTTTGGAGCTGAAAGCCGTCGATCGCAGCAGGCCCGCAGGCACCGCGGGCGTCGTAACCGTTTCCGGGCCGCCGCTGCAAGCGGCGAGGGCGGTTATGAGAAGAGCGACGCCAAGGCTAAACCGTGGGCGGAGAGCTTTTTGCGTGCGCGCAAAGGACATGGCCGGAACAATCTCATTCTCCCCTAGTTAAGTTATCGTCAGAACGAGGATCGCTTTTAGCTTAAAAACCTTCGATATCGCGAATGCGCTGGGCAACGCCGGCCATTTCCACAATCAACACGCGGAGTTCGTCGCCGGCCGTGCGCGACTCGCCCAAGTAGGCGGCTTCCGCATCGAGCGCGTTGACCGTTTCTTCGTACGCCTCATTGGAGCCCAAACGGAAGTCCAGCGCGTCTTTGTCGGCGATGAGATTGTTGTAGCGTTCACACAGCGAGCCTAAGGTGTAACGCAGCTGGCGCGAAGCGTCGTTCAACGCGGCACGCGTCGACGATCGGGGATAACGGTGAAAATCGTCGTGAGATTCGTCAATTCGAAGATGCGCGCAACAGGCTTTGCTACGTTCAGCAGCGTGAGCGTGCTTGACGTATCGGACGTGCGCAAGCGCTTAAGCGTCTTGATCAAAACGCCGATGCACGTCGAGTCGATGTAGCGTACGTTCCGGAAATCGATCGCGCAGCGGTGCGAGGAGAGCACATCGAGTTCATCCTCCAGGAAGCCGGTTGAAAAAACGTCGTATTCTTGACGGCTAAGGACCGCCGCCGACGGCTCTGAACGTTCCAAATGCATAAAAAGGGCCTGGGGTCGTGAGGAGCTGCCGTTCAAGTCTACCTGAACGGACGTTCTTTTTCTGTCACAATTCGGGCGTAGCGTGCTACACTGTTGGACTACAGACAATTTGTTCTGGCAGGCATGTAACGCCTACTTGCTAGCACAGTAGCGCAAGTAGGTGATTTATATTCTACATCCCCGATTCGGAAACCACATATTAGACGCGCCGCCTCCGGTTGAAGCGTCGTCGGTTCGTCGCTCGCTCCATCGAGCCAATCTCAAGGCGCGCGACATTCTTTATCCCGCCGGGGCGCGGCGAACAAGGGTGTACTTCCCCGCCGGTGCCGTGCTCTCGCTGCTTACCGTGACGCGCGACGGCGACGCCGTAGAAATCGGAACGTTTGGACGCGAAGGTTTCTCCGGCGCGCAGCTGGTTTTGGGTGAAGACTACGCGCCCACCCAACTGATCTGCCAAGTTGCCGGCGAGGCGCATTACATGAACGCCGGCGAATTTTTGCGGCATTTCTCGGCGGGCACTATGTTTCGACACTACGCGCAAAAGTATACCGCTGCGCTGTTTAACTTCATGGGCCAAGCCATCGCGTGCAATCGTTTGCATAGCGTCGACGAGCGCTGCGCGAAACGGCTGCTCTTAACGCACGATCGCGTGGAGGCGGATCGATTCGAACTCACGCAAGAGTTTTTGGCGATGATGCTCGGCGTGCACCGGCAAGGCGTCAGTATTGCCGCGGCGCGCCTGCAAGATCGCGGTTTTATCCGCTATCGCCGCGGACACGTGGAGATCCGTAACCGTCACGGCCTCGAATCTGCCGCTTGCGAGTGCTATAACGTTAGCGCGTACGAATTCGGACGCGTGCTCACCGCACCGGGAGCTCAACATGGTGTGGCGGTAGATTTTTAAATTGCGGCGTGGACCGGCAGAATAACCGTTACGATGGATCCTGTGTGGTCGCGCGCAATGTTCAAATCGGCAGCTAGCCTGCCAACGATAAACAGACCGCGGCCGCCCTCACTATAGACGTCGCCCGGCAGCGTGGCGTTGTACTGAAACGGCGGACCCGTGTCTTGAACGCGCAGACGCGCGCGCCGGTCGCTTGTCCAATCCACTTCAATCTTTATCGGACCGGGAGCGTGTCGCACGACGTTGCATACGAGCTCGCCGAAAATTGTTTTTGCCGCGTCCAGATCTGAGTCCGCTGTTGTCCGTTCGCGCAAATAGTGCGCGAATGCAGCCCGCGCAGAAAATGCAGCATCCGCACTGGACGCCTCAAACCGCCATGGCGAAAGAGGGTTTGTTGAAATTTCGCCGGCGTGAACTGCCGCGCCGTCTACTTGCAACGCATGCTCGAAGAGTGGGTGAAGCTCATCAAAATTACTCGTGGCGCATCGCTTCCGCGTAGTATTAAGCGGCGTTCTTATACCCACTATGTCGCATTTCGTGCATATCGGGCAACCAGGCGAGCGGTGCCGTGGGTTACGGCTTTGCTTGAGCGATCTTTTTAGACAGAATCGTAAGCGCCGCTTGCAGCTGCGAGTCGTGCTCCGCCTCGCCGAAGCGGGCGTCTTTGTTTTCCACAACCGGAAAGTCAGGTTGAATCCCGCGCAGATTGATGTCACGGTTCTTCGGCGTCAAATAGTGCGCCGTCGTTATTTTGATTGCTGCGCCATCGGGGAGCTGCGTGAGCGATTGCATCACGCCCTTGCCGAACGTCTTCTCGCCGACAAGTACCGCGACGCCGTTGTCCTGAAGGGCGCCGGCGGTGATCTCCGAGGCCGAAGCAGTGTAGCGGTTGACGAGCAGCGCCATCGGCCGCGGCGGAACGGGATGGCCATCGGCATCGACCGTGATACTGTGAGAGCCGCGCTGTTCGATTGTCAGCAGCGGATCGCCGTTGACGAAATGCGAGCTGATGTCGAGTGCGGAGTTAACGTACCCGCCGCCGTCGTTGCGCAAATCGATGACGTACGCCCGCACGTCCTCTTTCTGTGCACGTTCGAGCGCCGTTGCAACTTCTTGCGGCGTCTCGCGGCCGAACTGAAGAATCCAAATGTATGCAACGCGTTGCGGCAGCATGCGGAAGATCACACTGGGCGGACGCACTTCAGATCGCGTGATGGTTATCGGCGCAAGTGCGACACCGCCGCGTTGCACCTGAATATGAACTTCGCTGCCGGCTTTGCCGCGTAGCATCTTGGAAGCATCATCTTGCGTGAGGCCGTGCGTCGACTTGCCGTCGATGCCGGTGAACACATCGCCCGATTGCAATCCGGCGCGCTCGGCCGGCGTGCCGGGAACCACGTAATATGCACGTACGAATTTCGTTGCGGGATCCGGCTCGATCAAAACGCCGATCCCGGAGATCTTGTCCGGATCCAGCGCAGAATTGAATTTGCGGAACTGATCCGGCGTAAAGAACGCCGTGTACGGATCGCGCAGAGACTTTGCCATAGCGTCGATGACGCCGTACGTCAGGTCGCTGCCGGCGTCGTGCGTCGCCGACTGCACGCGGGCAATGCCGGCGGAGATGGCATCGATGTTGCGATCGCTGCTTCCGGCATCGCGTAAATCCGGCAACGTTATGCGAAGGCTGTGCTTGCGCGCGGCATCGCTCAGAGCATCGCGCGCGCCGTCGAGAATCTTTTGCGCATCGACCTTGGCGTAGTACGTATCGGTGAGCAGTTTGTAGCTCTCACGCAAATCTTCGGAGGGCTGGTCGAGCGGAGTGGCCGCGATGGTCAGCGGCAACACCAAAACCGCGGCGAGGGTAACGACCCGTCGGAAAGCGCGCATACCCGTATGTATCGGCCCGCGGGGGCGATTTCCTAGTGGTAAGCGTGCTTGCTCTAGCCGCTTGAGTGCAAAGTGCCTGTGGGGTAATCATTAATGTACGCTCGCCGCCGCAGGGAACATGAAAGAAGAATTACCAACCATCGTCTGCCTTTCCGGAGAGTATGATTTCGCGCGCCGGGATGAACTCGACCAAGTCCTAGACCGCTACGGTGATGCGGACCCGCTTGTCCTGGATCTCAACGAGTGCGAGAGGCTGGATACGGGCGCGGTTCGCTCGCTCGTGCGTTTTCAGCGCGCCCGGCGTGAGGCCGGCAAGACGCCTCTGGTGCTATCGCGCCCAAAGGGCCGGGTACGCGAATTTCTCGTTATCGCCTCGCTCAGCGACACGTTCACGATCCGGGACGAAGTCTAGTAGGCCGGCGAGGCAACCCGGTTTTCGGACGGCACGCGCGGACGAGCGCGCCGGTCGCGCGCCATGGGCAGCTGCACGACAATCGTCGTGCCGACGTTGCGCTCGCTTTGAATAGTAATTTCACCGCCGTGGGCGTCGACGATTTTCTTGACGATGAACAGACCGATGCCGCTGCCGACAGCGCGCTGCGCGTTGGGAGAACGCCAATACTCTTCGAACACGTGCGGAAGTTCGTCTGCATCAATACCGTGGCCGAAATCTTTGACAGCCACCTCCAGCACCCGTCGCTCCCGAGGATTCACATGAATTTCGATCGGGCTGGGCGGCCGCGAATACTTAATCGCATTGGTGATCAAGTTGTCGAAGACACGCACCAGATAGTCGCGGTCGCCCAGCGCAAGCGCGTCGGGACCAATAATGCGAATGTCGCGTTCAACTGCATGGTGTAAGACCGCTTCCCCGAGCACGTCGCGAATAGAAAGCGGAACGTGGCGCACTTGCAACTGATCGTTGGCCACGCGCGCCATCAGCAGTGCTTCGTCGGCCATTGTGGATAGGCGCGAGACGGCGGTGCGAATGGCGTCATAGGCTCGAGCCTCCGAGCGCCGTTCCGGAAAATCTTCAAGGAGTTCGGCATATCCGCGCACCGTCGCGAGCTGCGACTTGAAGTCATGGGCGAGCATCGCCACGATCTTCGATCGCCACTCGCTCAGGCGTGCCGCCGAATCTCGCGTTTGCATGACGGAGATCAACAGCGCCTGCTCTTTCATTGCGCTGCGCCGTTCCGAGAGGTATGCAAGCAGAGCCGTGCCGGTGATGAGCAAAAAGACGACGGCGGCCGACGCCTCTTCCAGATAGCGCGCTTGACCGGTGAGCCGGGCTCGACGCAGCGTGTACGAGGTGTCCATCGAGGCAATCTCCAGCCGCATGCTATCGACCAGCGATTTGCCGGTCAGCTGAAAGCTCGTGAGGGCCCGAAGGCTTGTACTTCGCGGATTGACGCGTGATGTAAGAACCGGACGCGCTATCGTCGCTTCCCACGCGCGGCTGAGCGCAATAAAGTGGACGAGTGCGCGCGCCTCCGGCCATTCGGCCGGTGTTTCGCGCAGCATTTTCGGCTCGAGCGTGCGCAGCGTTTCGCGACCCGAATAGTACGGTTGCAAGAAAAGGCGGTTGCCGGTCGCGATAAACCCGCGAATGCCCGATTCCTCGTCGATTTGCGAGCGAAGCGCGCGGCGGGTGTCGAGCTGCATGGCGTCGACCCGCTCGTCCTGGTTGTTTAAGAATTCCAGGCCATAATAACTTGTGAAGACAACGGTCAAAGTGGCGACGAGCAAGCCGGCAAAGCGCGCCACCATACGGTCAAGGCGACGAGAGCCTTTCCAGTGAACGAGTTCGGGCGCCGCGGTTACCTGGGTAGGTTTCATGAATCCGGGGACGCCAAAACGCGGGGCTTTCAAAGTCACCAAAGCTCCTTAATGCGTATCAGGCACCCTACAAAAGGCCTGAGAAGAAGTTACGCGATTTTTGAGAAGAGCTTGAGAATGCAGTACCGGCACCTGCCGCTTACCGTCACCCTATTATCGTTCGAGGGACCAGACCGCTTCTCATTCGTAGGTGGTCTTGGCGTGCGCGTTACCGAACTCGCGACGGCACTCGGGCGCGCCGGCTTTGACACGCGCGTTTTTTTCATCGGTGATCCCGACAAGCCCGGGCAAGACACGTACAGCGAAAACGTGCGCCTGTACCGCTGGTGCCAATGGATTTCGCGCTTTCACCCCGGCGGCGTGTACGACGGCGAAGGTGGAAAAATCAACGATTACGCGGCAAGCGTGCCGCCATTTTTGATCTCCGAAGTCATTCGCCCGGCATACGAACGCAACCAGCGCGTGCTGGTATTGGCCGAGGATTGGCAAGTCGTGCCGGCAGTTTTACATCTCGATCGTGCGCTGTTTGAAGCGGGCTTAAGGCAGGCCGCGATTATTGCGTGGAACGCGAACAACACGTACGGATTTGAAACGATCGACTGGCCTGCACTTTCGCGTGCCGCGCACATTACCGCAGTGAGCAAATACATGAAGTTTGAACTTGCGTTACGCGGTGTGCAGTCGCTCGTCGTGCCGAACGGCATCCCGCGCGAGATGGTCGCGCAAGACCACTCCGCAGCGGTGAACGTGCTGAAAAAAGCACTCAAGACGAAAAAAACGCTGCTCAAAGTGGGCCGTTACGATCCGGATAAGCGATGGATGCAGGCGATCGATGCGCTCGCCGAATTGCGTCACGCCGGCACGAACGTACAACTGATCGTTCGCGGCGGCAAGGAAGCGTACGGCGATCTGGTGATGGCGCGCGCTGCGGCGCGTAATCTTTCGATTGAAGATCTGCGGCTCTCCGAGTCCACACCTGCGCAGTTAGCGCAAGCGCTCGCGCATAGCTCTGCCGATATCGTGAACCTGCGTTCGTTTCTTCCGAACGAAACGTTGTATGCGCTGTATGGCGCCGTCAACGCCGTGCTCGCCAACAGCGGGAAGGAACCGTTCGGTCTGGTGGGCCTGGAAGTGATGGCGTCGGGCGGCATTCCGGTGTGCGGTTCGACCGGCGAAGATTACGCACGCCCATTCGAAAACGCGATTGTTTGCGACACCGACGATCCGAATGAACTTGCTGCGTACCTCACGCAGCTCTTCGACGATCCGTCGCTCGCCACGCGCATCCGCAAACAGGCAGCAAAAACCGCGTCCGACTACACGTGGGACGCCGTCTTCGAGATCTTGGACACGAAGCTGGGGTTTCTCGCGGCGTCGGGTTAAGCGTTTACCAGCTCCTCAATACGCGTTGCCATGGCGTCGACGTACTTCGTGGCGGTTTCCGGGGTTGTGCCTTCGGCGATGACGTTGAAGGTTGGTTCGGATGCGTCGGGCAGCACGAGGACCCAGCCGTTGTCGCGCGTGACGCGCAGGCCGTCGAAGAGTTCGATCTTATTGTTGCGCTGCTCGCTGATGAGCGTGCGCATGATGCGGCCTTTGTGTTCCCACGGGCAGCGCACGCTGCGCGAGGCCATCCGCCAATCGGGCAGCATGTCGACCAGTTCGCTGAGTTTGCACTTCTCGTGCGCGAGTAGCTCCAGCATTTTCGCAACGGCGTAGAGCGCGTCGAGCGCCGGATGCATCTCCGGAAAAACAAACTCGAACGACGCGCTGCCTGCGAACGCGAGCGATTTGCCCTGCCGCTGCGCGAGCGCCATCAGGGAACGGCGGTCGCTGCGCGTGCGCGTCACCTCACCGCCGTAGCTTCGGGCGATACTTTCAATTGCGCGCGGCGCGGTGACCGGCACGGCAATGTGCGCGTTCGGATAATTGCGCACAACAAGCAGCGTCAGCAGCGCCATTAAATGATTTCCTGTGACGATGCGGCCGGTATCGTCAACAACGGCAAACGTTTCGCCGTCGTGGTCGAGCAAGATGCCGAGATCGCGTTTGAGCGTAAGAACGATCTCGCGCAGGTCCTCGAGATGACGTTCGCGATCGCCCTCACCGATCTGCACGCGGCTGTCGTCGAAGTACGCATTGAGCGCGATCATGTCGATGCCTAACCGGTTCAGGATGCGCGGCAGCACGAGCGCGACGTTGCCGCTGGCATAATCAATGGCAATGCGGAATTTTGCGGCGGGGAGGGCCTGCGCATTGAGCGCTTCGAGAAACGCGCTGCTGTAGTTTTCCAAAGCGCGTGCCGGAAAGTCCAGCAGGCCCACGTCGTTCATCGCCGTGCGGCGGAAATCTTCACGGAAGAATAAGTTTTCGATTTTCCGTTCGCTGGCTTTATCGATGTTGATGCCGTTCGCGTCGAAGAACTCGAACAGCAGCGAGTCGGCGTCCGTCGGCGAGATGCGCGCGTGCACGGCTGCATCACCGTCGGATCGCGTGGCAAAGCGCGCAAGCGGCAACGGGAACGAACGCAAATCCTGAACGTGCACGCCGGTGCTGAGCAATCCGGAGATCATCGAGCGGTTCAGAATGCGGCTCACGGGATGCGTGTCGCGGCTGCACATGACGGTTTGCCCGGCTTTCAAGAATGTTCCGAACGCCCGTCCAAGTTTCGTTGCGTATTCCGGCGTAATCTCGATGTTCGCAAGACCGCTCACGCCCGAACCGCCGAAAAGCGAACCGGGCCACTTCGTGCCGTAAATGAGCGACATCGAAACGATAGCGCCCGATGCGATGTTTTTATCCGGCCACACTTTCAGATCGCCGCGGATCGTTGCGCCTTCACCGACGTTGCAGCGCTCGCCGATGACGGTATTTTCATCGACGCGTACCCGCTCTTTGAGGATCGTGCGGTTGGCGATCGTGCAATCGGTCAGCTCGGCGTCCGCGCCGATGTAGACGTCTTCCCAGACAATCGAACGCGCGATGCGCGCGCCGCCGCCGACCATGCTGTTGTCGCCGATGCATGCCGGCCCCTCAATGAGCGCGCCGGGGCCGATCTGGACGTTCTTGCCCAGTCGGATCGGCCCGTCGAGCTGCGCGGTGGGATCGATGCGCGAACCCTCGCCGGCAAACACTTGCGGTGCGATTTCCTCCGAATCCGATTCAATCTTCACCGCTTCGATCAGCGCATCGTAATTGGCTTGGCGGTATTGTTCCAAGTTGCCGACGTCGGTCCAATAATCGTCGACGATGAAACCGCCCAGGCGTTTGCCTTCGAAAAGCATGCGCGGGAATAGATCTTTGGAGAAGTCGTAGTTACCGCCCGCCTCCATGTAATCGAAGATCTCGGGCTGCAGAACGTATATTCCGGTGTTGATCGTGTCGGAGAACACTTCGCCCCACGACGGTTTCTCGAGGAAGCGGGTGATACGGCTGTCCTCGTCGGTGATGACCACACCGAACTCGAGCGGATTTTGAACGCGCTGGAGCGCGACGGTCGCATCGTTTTTGCGCGTTTTATGATGGGCGAGGAGCGCAGTGATGTCGAGGTCCGTCATCGCATCGCCCGATATGATGATAAACGCATCGTCGCGCAAGCGTTCCTGCGCCATCTTGACCGCGCCCGCGGTGCCGAGCGGTGTGTCTTCGACAACATATGTCATGCGCACGCCCATCGCGCCGCCATCGCCGAAGTACGTCTCGATTTCATCGGCCAGATAGTGCAGCGTCGCGACGATCTCGGTGATGCCGTGCCTGCGCAGCAGGTCGACGATGTGGTGCATCACCGGCTTGCCCGCAATCGGCGCCAAGGGCTTGGGACGGCGCGACGTAAGCGGGCGCAGCCTGGATCCTTCACCACCCGCCATAACTACGGCTTTCATTCGCTCCTCGCTCTCGAACGTGCTTCGCGCAGTGCTGTTACAATGGTCGCAAAACGCGAATCCTCTTGCAACATCTCTACCGCGACCGGCAGCTTTCGACGCCAATTAGGCGCCTCTGTGGTCGTGCCCGGAACGTTCACGGGGTCGGTTTGGAGTAGCGCGTCTTCCATCTGCAACAAGACAAGCGCCGCGCGCGAACATCCGAGCGCCTCATAGGCCGCGCATGCAAGCGGCAACGCGCCGGTTCGCTCTGCGAGCTCGTGCTCAAAACCAATCAGTGGAGGCAGATCGTGCGTGCCCGTGCTTGCGACTGCATCATGTGGATATTGCGATGGATCCTCAAAATAGAGAAGGCGGCACGAGAAAAACCGGCGCAGCGCCATCTCGTCGCGGAAACCGCTTGGTAATGTACCGAGATCTTCGCCGACAATCATGCATGCGTTGCGCACGCTTTCCTCGCTCACGACATCCGCCATTTCTTCAAATGGATAGCTGACGTACGCGCCTTCTCGGGGCGGCGCGCCGTCGGGGACCACAAACAATCGCATGAGGCCCATCACGTGATCGATGCGCAGCGCGCCGGCGTGGCGCATGTTCGCGCGTACCATCTCGCGCAGCGGTGCATACGACCGCTCTTGGAGCACGCGTGGATTGAGCGGCGGCAATCCCCAACTTTGGCCTTCGGTGTTGAGCGCATCCGGCGGCGCGCCGGCCGAGATGCCTAGCGCGTAGACGTTGCGATCGCTCCACACGTCCGCGCTTTCGGTATCTACACCGACGGCGAGGTCGCGATACAAGCCCACACTCATCGGCGCTGCCGCTTGCGCCGCGCGCGCTAATTGATCGTCGGCGATCCATTGAAGAAATTCGTAAAAGCCGATCTCGCGTTCGTGTTCGCGAGCGAATTGCGCAACCGCGGGCGCGCCCGGATCGCGAAACGCCGGCGGCCAGTGCATCCACCCCGCGCCGAAATGCGCGCACAGTGCCTGATACGCGGCGGTGCGGTGCAGTGAAGGGCCGGCGGCAGCCCGGAACGCGTCGAACGCATCGTGCAGCCGCTCACGTTGCCGGAACGAATCGTAGACCGCTCGCAACGCCGGAATCTTCAACGCGGCCACGCGCGCATAATCTACCAGGTCGCTCGCGACGGCGCCGCCACGATCGACACTCCCTAGCGGCACGCCCAGCGTACGCGCTGCCGCCTCAACGTCGATATACAACGCGTTCAAATACAGGCGGCTCAGCGGCGAATAAGGACTCGCATGCATTGGATCGATGAGATGCAGCTGGTGCAGCGGATTGAGCGCGACGCACGATGCGCCTTCACGCGCGGCGAGCTGTGCGAACGCGGCAAGATCGCTGAAATCACCGATGCCCCAGTTGCGAGCCGAGCGCAGCGAATACAGCTGCAGTGCAAAACCAAAGCTCGGCCTGCGATCGAACGCCGTGGGCACGTACGCGCGTTTTGGTGGCAGGTCCCTCACGATTGCGGCAGCGGCGCGATCGGTACGAGCGTCGTAGCCCATCGCATTCAAGATCGCAATTTTCGTCTCGCGCGAGACGGTTTTGCTTGCGCCGAAGTAATCGGTGTACGCCCCCGCGATGCCGGCCCGCTCGGCGAGCTCATCGATCATCGCGCGATAAGTAACACGAACGTGCGTCCACGCATTTCGTAAACGCCGCCCATCGGCGAGCGCGTTCCCGGTGCGGGCGGCTGCGGTCGCGTTGTATCGAAGACCAGTTCCCAATCCGCGTATGCGCCGGCGTGCGGCAGACGAAAGGCCATGTTTGCATCGTTTGCATTCATCAGTAAGAGAAACGTATCGTCATACTCAGGATAGCCGCTCAAACTGACAAAGCGATCTCCGGTTTCGCCGCCGAGCAATGCACCGAAGGAGCGCCGCGAACGGTCCTGCCATGCATCCTGGTCGATCTCGGTACCATCGGGCGCGATCCACGTGATGTCTTTGAGCCCTTGCCGTTCCGTCACGCCGCCGTGGAAAAACCGCGGCCGCCGGAATACCGGGTGGTTGTGCCTCAGCGCGATCAGGTTGCGTACGAAGTCCAGAAAATCGACGTCGTTTTCGTCAACGTCCGTCCACGAAATCCATCCGATCTCATTATCCTGGCAGTACGCGTTGTTGTTGCCGTTCTGCGTGTGCATGAGTTCATCGCCGCCCAGCAGCATCGGCGTGCCTTGCGAGAGCAGCAATGTCGCGAGCAAGTTACGCTTTTGTTGAGCTCGCAAGTGCGCGACCGCCGGATCGGAAGACGGTCCCTCGTGCCCGCAGTTCCAGCTGTAGTTTTGATCGACGCCGTCGCGGTTGTCCTCGAGGTTCTCTTCGTTGTGCTTGTAATTGTAACTCACGAGATCTTGCAGGGTAAAACCGTCGTGCGCGGTGACGTAATTGACGCTTGCGCGCGGACGGCGGCCGTTGCGTTCGAAAATATCGCTTGAGCCCGTCATGCGGAACGCCAGATCCGGGATCATGCCATCGGTGCCTTGCCAAAAACGCCGGGTCGTGTCGCGGTACTTATCGTTCCACTCCGACCAGCCCGGCGGAAAGTGCCCAAGTTGATATCCGTCAGGGCCGAGATCCCAGGGTTCGGCGATGAGCTTTACGCGCGAGAGTACGGGATCTTGCTGGAGCGAGGCGATGAAGATGCTCGACCACCAGTCGAAGGTTGCCTCGCGACGCGCAATTGCAGGCGCGAGGTCGAAACGGAATCCGTCAACGTGCATCTCGGTCACCCAGTACCGCAGCGAATCCGTGACGAGCTGCGTTACGCGCGGATGTTTGAGATTAAGCGTGTTGCCGCAGCCGGTGTAGTCGGCGTAATACCGCGGATTGTCCGCGAGGCGGTAATACGACTTGTTGTCGATGCCGCGAAACGAAAGCGTCGGGCCCAGATGGTTGCCTTCGGCGGTGTGGTTGTACACGACATCGAGAAACACTTCGATGCCTGCTTCGTGCAAACGCTTGACCATGGTCTTGAACTCGCCGAGCGAGCTGCGGCTCATGTATTTTGGATGCGGCGCAAAAAAGCCGAGCGTGTTGTAACCCCAATAATTGTGAAGCCGCTTCTCGACCAGCGTGCGATCGTCGACGAACGCGTGCACGGGCATGAGCTCCACCGCACTGATGCCAAGACGAACCAAGTGTTCGACGACGGCGGGCGCCGCAAGACCGGCAAATGTTCCGCGCGCTTCCGGCGGCACGAGCGGATGCTTCATCGTATAGCCGCGCACGTGCAGCTCGTAGATCACCGTATTCGGCCAGCGCGTGTGCAGCTGGCGGTCGTTGCCCCATGTGAATGCCGTATCGACAACAACGCATTTGGGGACCGCGGCGGCGTTGTCGCGCCGGTCAAATGAAAGGTCGCCGCGCGACGATCCGACGCGATAGCCGAAATGCGCGTCCGTCCAATTCAGCTGTCCGTGTAACCGCTTTGCGTAAGGATCGAGCAGCAGTTTGTTGTTGTTGAAGCGGTGTCCCCGCTCGGGATCGTACGGGCCGTAAACGCGGTATCCGTACAGCGTGCCGGGATCGATTTCGGGAAGATAACAGTGCCACACCTGATCGGTGTATTCGGGCAGGACGATGCGCCGCAGCTCGCGCTGTCCGCGCGCATCAAAAATGCACAATTCAACTTTCTCGGCGTTTTCGGAAAACAGCGCGAAGTTGACGCCGCTGCCGTCCCACGTTGCACCGAGTGGATACGGCCGCCCCGGAAGAACGGCTGCGCGAACAAGTGGCCTCATGCGGGCGCGAACATCACGGCGGCCAGCGGCGGCAGCGTTATCGAAATCGAATGTGCGTAGCCGTCAGCCGGAATTTCCTCGGCCGAAACGCGCCCCGCATTACCGGCATTGCTGCCTCCGTAGAGCGATGCATCGCTGTTGAAAATTTCGGAGTACGCGCCGGCGTGCGGCACGCCGATACGGAATTCGCGCCGTACCACCGGCGTAAAGTTGCACGCGACGATGACGCGATCGCCCTCGGCGTCGCCGCGCCGCTCGAAGCTGATGATGCTTGCGCCGGCATCTTGCGCGAGCCAGCGAAAACCTTCAGCCTGCGCGTCCCGTTCGTACAAAGCCGGCGTTCGAGCGTACAATACATTCAGATCGCGCACGAGCTGCTGCACGCCGGCGTGAAGCGGATCGCTCGTAACGTGCCAATCTAGACTCGCATCGTGGTTCCACTCGCGATCCTGCGCCAGCTCGTTGCCCATAAAGAGCAGTTTTTTGCCGGGATGTGCGTACATGAACGCGTACAGCAGACGCACGTTCGCAAACTTCTGCCAGTGGTCGCCGGGCATCTTCTGGAGGATCGAACCTTTGCCGTGCACGACTTCGTCGTGCGAGAGCGGCAGCACGTAATTTTCGCTGAATGCATACATGAGCGAGAACGTCAGTTCATTGTGATGGAATTTGCGGTGAACGGGATCGCGCTCCATATACTTGAGCGTGTCATGCATCCATCCCATGTTCCATTTGAATCCGAAGCCAAGACCCCCCGCGTACACGGGCGCCGACACCATCGGCCACGCGGTCGACTCTTCCGCGATCGTCACCGAGTGCGGAAATGCGCGGTAGACGGCTTCATTCACCTGGCGCAAGAACGCAATCGCATCCAGATTTTCGCGTCCGCCGTATTGATTCGGCACCCATTGTCCCGAGTCGCGGCTATAATCCAAATACAACATCGAGGCGACCGCGTCGACACGCAGACCATCCACGCCGTACTCGTCGAGCCAAAACAGCGCGTTCGAGAGCAAAAAACTGACAACTTCGTGCCGGCCGTAATTGTACAGACACGTATTCCAATCGGGGTGCCACCCTTGACGCGGATCGGCATGCTCGTACAAATGCGTTCCGTCGAAATAGACCAGGCCATGCTCGTCGCTGGGAAAGTGCCCGGCAACCCAATCGACGAGCACGCCGATACCGGCTGCATGCGCCTGTTGTACGAAGTAACGGAAATCGTCGGGCGTACCATAGCGGCTCGTCGGCGCAAATAGCGCCGTGGGTTGATAGCCCCACGATCCGTCGAACGGATATTCCGCCACCGGCAGCAGCTCGACGTGCGTAAAACCCATCCATTTCACGTAAGGAATTAGATCGTGCGCGAGCTCGCGGTACGTTAAAAACCGGTTGCCTTCTTCCGGCTTGCGTTTCCACGATCCCAGATGCGCTTCGTAAATCGTCATAGGCGCATGCCGGTGTTGCGGAATGCGCTCGTCTTGGATGCGTTCCTCGATGCTGGGCCGCACAGGTAGCGATGCGATAATCGACGCCGTTGCCGGACGCAGCTCGGCACGAAACGCAAACGGATCGGCTTTGAGCGGCAGCGCACTGCCCGCGCTATCCCAAAACGCGAATTTGTAGCGGGCGCCTTCGTGCGCCTGCGGGATGAAACACTCCCATACGCCGCAATCCCAACGTTTATCCATGGGATTCGCTTGCGGGTTCCATCCGTTGAAATCGCCCACCACGGCGGCGCGGCTCGCGTTCGGCGCCCACACGGCAAAGGCAATGCCCTCGACGCCGTCGTGCTGTATGCGGTGCGCGCCTAATTTACGGTAAGCTTCGCGGTGCGTGCCCTCGGAGAGCAAGTACGCGTCGAGATCGCCCAAAAGGCGCACGGCTGACATAGCGCGCGGTTCATTCTACAACGGACCACCGGACACTCCACGCAGGCGCGAAGCTGCCGAACGGACGTTCATGGGTAGAAAAGACAGTTTCGCCGCTGCGTTCGGTCTCGAGCTGTTCGCATGGAGTTGCGGACAAGTTGGCAGCAAGCTGCAGCCGTCCGGCGGGCACACGCCACAGCGCAATCGCAGAGCTGCGATTGAATATCTGATACGTCATGTCTTTGGCCGCAGCAAGCTGCCGCGCATACGTTTTGCGGCGCGCAAGCAAATCGCGATACCAACGAAGCCACGCGGCATGATGCGGCTGCGTGACTTCATCCCAGTCAAGTTTACTGCCTTCGAACGTTGCGTGTGCCGACGGATCGGGAATCTTCTCGCGCGCCTGCGGATCGGCAAATTCCGCGAGATTGGCAAATTCGCGGCGGCGCCCTTCGGTCACGCGCCTGGCCAGAGCGGGCTCGAAATCGCAGAAAAATAAGAACGGCGTACTCGCGCCCCACTCTTCGCCCATGAACAAAAGCGGTACCGCCGGCGCGAGCAGCAGCAACGCAAGCGCTGCACGGATTGCTTCATCGCTTGCCAGATTCGTGATGCGATCGCCGAACGGGCGGTTTCCGATTTGATCGTGATTCTGGAGGAATTGCACCAGATGTTGTTCTTCGTCCGCGAGCGTGCCGAAGCCGCGCTCGAGCGGCGCACTGCGAAACGGATCGTAGTACGCGCTCGCATCGCCCGTGAGCAGCACGTGCACTGCGTCATGCGGATCGTCGCTCCAGCGTCCATCGTACGATCGCACGCGATCTACAATCTCGTTCTTCACGTCTTCGGCAACCAGGTAAATGCGACGCCCCGCGGCTTTGCGCGCGTCTTCCCGCAATTCATCGAGCACGTGCGGCGTGCGCGTGTCGGCGATCATCGGCGTCGCATCGAGGCGCAGGCCGTCAAAACAATATTCCGTGAGCCAATAACAGGCGTTGTCGATAGCAAACCGGCGCACCGGATCGTTTCCGACTGACGAATAGTCGATGCCATCGCCCCACGGCGTCACGATTTTTTTACTAAAAAACTGTGGGGCGTACTGCGAGAGATAGTTGCCTTGCGGTCCGAAATGATTGTAGACAACATCGAGGATAACAGCGAGTCCATGCTCGTGCGCGGCGACAATGAATCGCTTGAGATCGCCGGGCGTGCCATACGCATGCGCAGGCGCATAAGGCAGCACGCCGTCATACCCCCAATCGCGCGTGCCCGGCGCCTGCGCGAGCGGCAGCAGTTCGATCGCAGTGGCGCCTAAGTCTGCGATGTGCCGTAAGTGCTGCGCCGCGGCGTTGTAGGTGCCTTCTTCCGTGAACGTGCCAACGTGCAGCTCGTACAAAACGGCGTTCTCGTATGGAGGAGGTGCAAAGTCGCGATCCGGCCAGTCGAATGCGAGCGGATCGACGACCATACTTGCGCCTTCGGGACCATCGGGCTGAAAGCGCGAAGCAGGATCGGCAACGCGCAAGCCGCCGTCGATTTCGAACATGTAGCGCGATCCGGCGCGCAGGTGTTCTTCGTGCAACTCAAACCAGCCGCCGGCTGCGCGTTGCATGGGACGTACTTGCTCGACTTCACCCGCAAGCACGAGCGCAACGCTGCGCGCCGCCGGCGCCCATAGCCGAAAACGTACGCCATCGGGCAGCACATGTGGTCCCCAGGCTGTTTCATACGCCCGTTTCATCGGGCGCTATATGACGCATCGCTTGCGAGCTTACCTACCGCGCTGCGGCAGGCTTCTTACAAACTAAGCACTCATTCGTGCCGAAAGCGATTGATGAACGCCAACATGCCTTGCAGCGTGCGCGAATTCGGCAGCTTCGAGATGTCGTGCTCCTGCACTTTCTGCACGACTGCCGAAACCCAGCCGCCGACCGACGTGGGAACGTAATGGTCGGCAAGGTGCGCTTGTTCTTCCGCGGAGAGCACGCGATAGCGCAGGTGGTCCGGCGGCTCGAGCGGATACGGATAGCCCATCGGCTCCCCAGGCGGCAGCTCGCAGTACTTTGCTGCGCATGCAAGCGCGTCGACCAGCGACTCGCCGTCGCTCAAAACAACGCCGGTGTGGTTGCCTTGTTCGTCTTCGAATCGAATCCAATACCATTTATGCAATTCAACGGGGTGCACCGGACGGGTGCATGCGTTGATTGCCATCACTTCTTTGTCGAGCGGCCCGAACAGCCGGTATTGAAGTTCGGCCGCCGGTACGCCGTCTAATTCGAGGCCGTAAACCTCACACTCCGGCAGCGATGTGCGCGACCGCGCGTTTTCAACCGCCTCGTCTTCGTTCGCGCCTTCACTGACAATAAGGCCTTCAAACGTCGTAAAATCGTTGTCGAAGAAACGCAAAACGTACCACATGGTTTAGATCGACACCTCATCGGTTAGTCTTTGCACCGCATGGCCGGCGGCGTCAAAGTAGTGCAGGATGGCTGCATGCAATT
>CAZERJ010000055.1:0-13247 GCA_964514445.1 uncultured bacterium
CCGATGAACATTACGCAGATCTTAGATCCGTCGGTCTGCTACCGGCTGCGCGTCTACGATAGCGAGCGCCGCGAGTGGGAGACGTTCGGCGAAGGTGATGGTGAGCTGTTCGCGGGGCTTGCGCTCTCGGTCGACGCGCAAGGTTTTCGTCTGCTCGAGATCAGCGAAGCGTAATGGAATGATGCAATGACTGATCCGACGCTTGCGGTTCTTCGCATAACCACACACGAGGACATGGGACGGGCGCTTCAGCGAACCGTGCGGCGCCTTCTCAAAGCCGGACGGCGTAACGTGGTGCTGATTATCCATCACGAAGGCAGCATCTGCTACCAGCATATTCAGTGTTTGGCTGTCCTGGATCGCATGATCCGCCGAGCTGCCGGGAAGCTTTCGCTAGTCATCATGCGTGAGGACCTGCGATTCGTGTTTCGCCTGCTGCGACTCTACGAGCAGTTCAACGTCATCGAGTGCATCGAGCAAATCCCGCATCTTCCCGGGCACGCATGAGGGAACAATCAGCATCATGAGGGGCGCCCAGGACTACGATATCGCGGTGATTGGCGGCGGCGCCGCGGGCTTGGCAGCCGCGTTCACGGCGAACAGCCTCTGCGCGCGTACCATCCTCATTGAGCGCGAGCGTCTCGGTGGTGAATGCACGTTTACCGGTTGCGTTCCAAGCAAGACGTTGATCCACATGGCGCGACTTGTGCATGGCGCCCGCTTGGTTTCGCCGTTCACGTCGTCGATCGGCGAACCGACCTTGAAGTTCCGTGCGGCTATGGAGCACGTCCGGAAGATCCGACAGCAGATTTACGAGACCGATGATGCGCCGGCGAACCTCGAGAAACGCGGCATCGAAGTCGTACGAGGACGGGCACGTTTTACCGGCCGTCATGAATTGGAAATTACGCCCGATGACGGCTCGCCGTGGTGCGTACGGTTTCGGTACGCGATCATCGCGACCGGAAGTGAACCGAAGACGATCCGGACAACGCTGCCGTGTCTGACGAACGAAACCATCTTCGAGATAGACGAGTTTCCGCAAAAGCTTGCGATCGCGGGAGCCGGGCCGGTCGGCGTCGAGATGGCGCAGGCGTTCGCGCGTCTTGGATCCCGCGTAACTGTTGTCGCGCCGGTGTCGCGCATTCTTCCCAAGGACGACGAAGAGTGTGCGATGATCGTACAGCGAGGTCTCGAAACAGAGGGTGTCCGCTTCATGTTCGGCCGGAGCGTACGCGACTATCGCGACGACGGTCGACGTACCGTATCGCTCGACGACGGCTCGACGTTCGAGGCCGACGCACTACTTGCGGCCGTCGGGCGCAAGTCGCGCCTGGACGACTTGGGACTGACGCTTGCGGGTGTGAACACTGAGGACGGGCAGATCATCTACGACCAGCACTCTCGCACGACGGCAAAGAACATCTTTGTCAGCGGGGATGTCGCAGGCTGGTACCGCTTCACGCATGCGGCCGAACACATGAGCCGGGTAGCCGTCACGAACGCGCTGCTCCGCGTGCCGGCTACACTCGATGACAGGATGGTGTGGACAACCTTCACCGATCCAGAAATCGCGCACGTCGGTGAAACGGAGGAGCAGCTCAAGGACCGCCACGCGCAGTACGACGTGCATCGGTTTCCATATTCGCGGATCGATAGAGCGGTCACGGACGGCCGAACCGACGGACTCATAAAGATATTTGCCGACAAACGCGGGAGGGTGCTAGGAGCCACGGTTGCCGGCGAGCGAGCGGGGGACACGATTGCCGAATGGCAGCTCGCGATAAGGCGGCGTATCTCTTTGCGTGAGCTATCGAGTACCATCCACGCATACCCGACGTACGCACTCGGGGCAAAGCGCTTGGCGGATGACTGGCTCGCGGCGCGCGTTTCCTCAACCATAGCGCCGCTGGCGCGATTGCTGTTCCGGTACGGCGGTCGATGACGCGGTACTTGCCTACACAGAAGGTTGCGCGCGTTTACGATCGCATCGGCGCACTTCAGGACACTCAGGCTTTTTACGAGGATCCGGCGCTCGATGTCATTCTTCGCCACGCAAAGTTTGAAGATGCAAAACGGGTGTACGAAGCGGGCTGCGGAACCGGACGCGTTGCAAGCCGCCTGCTACGCGACATCTTATCGCCGCAGGCGTTGTACATTGGTGCCGACGTCAGCGAACGGATGGTGTCTCTCGCGAGCAACCGCACGCAGCAATGGCGGCGCAATGCGAGGATCGTTCAAGCTGACGTGACGCAATTCGATCCCGGTATCGTCGATCGCGTTCTTAGTCTATTCGTGGTCGATCTTATGGACGATGCTTCCATAAAACAGTTTCTGCGGCGCGCGTACGATTCGCTGGTTCACGGCGGCTTGTTGTGCGTGGCGGGCCTAGCCGAAGGCTCGTCGGGCATGGAGCAGCGCGTCTCGCAGTTTTGGAAGATCTTGCATAGCATGGCACCGGCGATCGTCGGCGGATGCCGTCCGAAACCCGTAGCGCCACACCTGGACCCCGAGCATTGGCGCGTAGTGCTCGTCGAGCACCAAAGCCGGTGCGGTGTGACGTCCGAGACCGTGATTGCAGCCAAGAGATGAACCGAACCATCCGCTCAGTGCTGGCGTTCGGCGCGCTCTCGCTGCTGGAGAACGGCTTTCCGCTGCGCAGGCGACGGGAACCGTTTCTGCCGCACCTGGTGCGCAATCTATGCGTTGCTGCCGGCGCAGCGGCGGTCATAACGTTCGTCGAGCTACCTATCACGCGGCACTGCGCGCGAATCGCGGAGGAACGCCGCTTCGGACTCGTTCAATGGATGCGTCTGCGCGAGCCGCTGCGCACCGCGGTCGCGATGATTCTGTCCGATTATGCGATGTACTGGTGGCACATCGCCTCCCACCGGTTTCCGCTGCTATGGCGCTTTCACATCGCGCACCACATAGATCGCGATCTCGACGCTTCGACCGCGCTGCGGTTTCACGCCGGCGAAATGCTTGCGTCAGTTCCGTGGACCGCGCTGACCGTACTGCTCAATGGAACGCCACCGGAGACTCTACGCAGATGGCAGGCATTCTTCTTTGCCGAGGTCGTGTTCCATCACACCAATCTACGGTTACCGGTAGGTTTTGAGCGCATAATGAACCGCTTTCTCGTAACGCCGCGCATGCACGGAATCCACCACGCCGACACGCGCGCAGAGCAGCATTCGAATTTCTCCAGCGGGCTGACGCTCTGGGATTGGATGCACGGCACGTTGAAAGTCGGCGTTCCGCAAGACTCAATTACGATCGGCGTCCCGGGATATCAACGGGAAGAGGATGTGTCGCTTATGCGAACGCTTGCGGTACCGCTGCTCTGGGACGGCCTCGAAGGCTTCACCGACTAGTTGGCGCCGTGATTGCCGCGCGCGGGAGCGTTCCCTCCAGTGCTCTCGCCTTCACCTTCGGAAATAATCGCGCGGCGCAGAACGGCATGCGCACCGGGTTGCTCCCTGCACCGGCAACGTGGACACAGCACTGCTCCAGGCGCTCGGTGATGAGCATGTCGGCATCCATGAAATGTTTGATAGTAACGCGCTTCACATGCTGGCCGACGAACCGCGCTGCCCGGCCGGGTCCAAACGCGGCCGCCAAGAATCCCGAGATGCTGCCAACACCGCAAGCATCGCACAGGTTCTTCAGATGATGCGCGAGTTCGGGGCGTGAGAGCGTCATAGTCTCGGACATCACGCCGATCAGCGCGCCTTTGACTTTTTGCAACGCGTCGCTGAACGCAATGCTGTTGCCGAATACGCTCAGATTCTGCTTGAGCGTCTGCTCGCCGATGATCGAAACCAGGCTGTTGTACTTGCCTTGGTTTCCACGCAGAAAATAACCGATGGAGCAGCAATCCGGATGACTGCACGGAAGCGCAATTAAATCGTGCGGCGTCAGCCGGTGCGAGGATTGCTTGGAAATGCGGTCCAGCACTCCCGTCGTCGTTACCCGATCCATCGGATCGAGATGCGGTGCGCGACCGGATGCAAAAAGCGGCTGAAACGAGACGCCGCCGACGTAGGGCGTTTCGAACGCCGTATCGAGCACTTCGCCGATCTGATCGCAATTCGCTTTCGAAACGGTCATCACGAGCGTCGTAAAGATGCGCTTATCGGAGAGTCGCTCGACGATGCGCCGCTTTACGTCGCGCAAATCCGCGCCGCGCAGTTGCCGCTGCGTCTGCTCGCTTTGTCCGTCGTATTGTAGATAGATCTCTACACGATCGCGATGCTGAGCGACGAATTCGAGGAATGCGTCCTCGTTTGCAAGCCTAATACCATTTGTATTTACGACGACGCGGGTAATCGGCAGGGCGATGAGGCGCTCTATCATCTCGCGTATCTGTGGGTGCACCGTGGGTTCACCGCCGCTGAGCATGACGACGTCCAGCTTGCCGTTCTCTCGTTCTATCGCTGTCTCGACCGCGTGCATCACCTGATCGAGCGGCAGGTAGAGCGACGCTTCCGGGCTCGAGCTTGCAAAGCACGCCGGACACGACAGATTGCACTGCGAAGTGATGTCGAGCAGGTAGATGCACGAGTGCTGAAGGTGACTGGGGCCCAGGCCATGCTCGTAGCCCATCGGAACGGGAAAGAGATCGAACGTATCTGGATTGATTGCCTTCGTGGGTACGCGCCACTGCTGCAGATACTTCCAGAGATCAGCCGACTCTTCATAGAGCGACCACACTTCGCCGTGACCTCGCCGACAGAAGCGCCGCAGGTAGACGCGGCCGTCTTTTTCCACGAGATGCCCGTCGCAAATGTCTTCTGGATACTTCGGATCGAAGTGTTCGTCTTCCGCAAAGCAGCGCGGGCATACAGCGCGCACGCTCTTGAGGATGGTGTAATCGCGCAGCGGAAGGTCAGTGGAAACCTGCGTCATCCGTCATTTCTTTCTATGAAAACAAAGTAGTCGTCGAGGAACGGTGAAATGTACTCAATGCCGGCCATGGCAAACGCTGCGGACGGAATACCGATGTCTGCCAAGTAGATCTCGCCGCTGTTGCTGTTCGAAAGGCCGGTCTTTGGCAGCGCTAGTGTCATTGTCCATTTGGGAGTGATCACGGCGCCTCGCGCCTCGCCGGTCGTTGCATCAATTCCCGACGGCACGTCGAGCGAAAGGATGGGAGCGCTGGAACCGTTCGCGTACTCGATCATCGCTGGGACGCTTCCTATCGGTGCGTCATGCAGACCGTATCCGATCAGTCCATCCAAAATGATCGAGGGCCGTAATTCCGAGAGCGCCTCAACGTCGACTTCGATACCATCCGTATGCCGGTATATCCGCAGCTGCGCCATCGCCGCGTCTGATAGGCTCTCGTAACCGCTTACTGCCAGTGCTACCCTATACCCGTGGTTGGACAAGTGCCGAGCGGCACAGATTGCGCCGCCGCCGTTGCCGCCCGTGCCAGCCAGCACGAGGATCGTGTCGTTCTTAGATAGTGGAGCGAGACGGCGCAGGAGCGTAGCGAGGTTACGCCCGGCGTTTTCCATCATTTGCAGCAGCGATGGACCCGTGCGTTCGATGGCGATCTCGTCGAGCCGACGCATTTGCTCGGATGTCACGGCGGCGATGGGCTCACCGATGCGCGTCCTCACAGCAGATGCAATCCGTACACGAACGTGCCGGTGCCGATCAGCACCATCGAAGCGGCCGCAACCTTCGTGAGAAGATCGCCATGCCTGAGCAGCTTGCGCGATGCGACCGCAAGGCCCGCCGCAAGCGACGCTGCGAACAGCACCGCTGTGTATCCGATCGAGTAGAGAACCATCGCGATTACAGAGTGGAGCGGCGAAGGATCAAAAGCTATGGCGCTCAGCACGAAGACGAGGATGGGACTCGCGCATGGAGAGGCGATCAGTGCAAAGGCAAGGCCGACCACGAACGGACCAGCGCCTTTGGGCATCGATCGCACTGGGCTTGGTAGCGGTAGACGGATGATTCCTGAGAGCCACAAGCCAAGAAGGACGGTCAACGAGCCCACCGCGATGTTGAGCGGCCCACGGTACTGCACAACGATCGCGAAGAAAAGCGAAGACGCAAGGCCAATCGCTGAATTCACAAGGACGACGCCAAACACGAAGGCGCTCGCGTTTGCGAATGCGGCGCCTCGGCTGCGTGCACCAATGGCGCCGATATACGAGAGGTTCACCGGAAGCATGCCCAGGATGCACGGGGAGAGGCTTGCGACCAGTCCGCCCATGAACGCGATTGCGTATAGCGCGATGCCGTGAAGCGATTTAGGATCGTGCAGATGCGCAGCGATCGCGTTTTGCCACTGGCCCACCCACAGCTCGAAAATCTGCCCGAGCGGCCCGTACGCAATCGCGAGCGCCGCAGCGAGAATCGCGGCTGCGCCAAGGGCGAGCGCAACCGTTCCGCGTTGTGCAAGACGCTGCATGAAGTATGCGTTAAACTAACGTGATTGTATCGCGGTGTTGATGAGTCGTTCGTAGTCGCCCGGGTTCGTGTCGTTGTAGACGCTTCCAAGCACAGCATGGCTGCGCGGATCGATAACGGCTACCGTTGAAGTCGCGTCTCGGAACTGATTGTAGAAATCGAGGATGCCGAGCCGCCTTGCCCGCGTTTCCGAGAGGTGCGCCGTCTGCGCGTCAGTGACATCCAGCACGACGAATTGCACCTTGCCGGCGTATTCGCGTTGGATCTTGTCAAATGTGGTTTGCGTGGCACGGCATGCCGGACACCAACCGGCTTCAACACGAACCACCAGGGGCTTTGTTGCCGGTGCGGCGGACGCGGGATGCCCCGTGAAAACTTGCGCGAGTCCGACAAGAAGCGCGAAAGCGGCTGCGATGGACAGGTTTCTCATAGGCCGATGGTACGCTCAGGATAGCATCCGTGGATGTAAGCCGGCTCACAGCATCCGAACCTATGGCGCAGATCTGGTGTTCAGCTTGGCGTACATCGACACCAGAAACGGTACCGCGTAGTTCAATGCGATTCCGGCCAGGTTGTGCGCGCGAAAGCTACGATTGATCACGCAGAGGATGCTGCCGACGACCGCTGCGGTAACAAGCGATTTGCTCAGATGCTCGAACAGCGCAATTCGCCGCGAGCCGACGGCGCGCTCAGCGTTTGCCGAACGTGGCGAGGACACGATCGAGCACGCCCGGCTCAAGCCGTTCCGGTTTGACGACGAAGTACTTGTGATCGTCGATTCGAACGACGCCGGCCAGATGCAACTTACCAAGTTCGACCGTGCAGGTTTCGCGAGACGTGCCGACGAGCTGCGCAAGCTCCTGGTGCGAGAGATGCACTGGGATGCGAACTTCTTCATCGTCGAGCGGCTCGCCGTGCTCGCGCGCAAGGTGACGCAGCGCGTGCATGAGTTTCAGTCGTACCGAACCGTACGCGAGTCCCGGTATACGTGTTTCGGACTCTTGGCGCCGTCTTGCGATTTCACTCGCCACCATCATCGTCAATTGCGGCTTGTGGCCCATGAGACGCGAAAAATCTTCAACGGAGGCGGCGCAGATGTGCACCGCGTCCACCGCTTCCGCGAACGTCTGGCGGTGCGATTCCTTGAAGAGCGCGAGTTCGCCGAAAACGTCGCCCGGCCCGAGGATATTGAGCGTTATCTCCTTGCCGTCTTCGGTGACCCGATAAAGCCGGACGTGGCCGGTCTTCAGGAGGTAGATCGCATCGCCAAGGTCGCCCTCCGAGAAGACGATCTCTTTGGGGTTGTAATCGTGTTCGTGGAAGAGGTGCGCGTACTTCTGGATCTCTTCCCGCGGCACGCCGTGGAAGAGGCGGTTTCGTTCGAGATACCAGACCTTATTCGGCACAGGCGGCTCCTTCCCGAGGGCTGCGGCAAAGACCCGCCGTAGCCGTTCGAGGCCTGGGGTCCCGGTGAGGCGGTGCCCGTCGGGCAGCAGCAACGTGGGGGTAACCGGCACGCGGACCCCGTCGCTCTCAGCCTCGGATTGGTCCTTAACGCTCAACTCCAGTCCCGCAAATGAACGAACGGCATCGCGCGCCCGCTGCGCGGCGATGTGCGAGAACATGCAGTCCTTGCGAACGTAAAGAACGACGGTTTCCGAGGCACTCACGTATTGGATTATATTGGGTCACTCTCGCTGATGATGTAAGCGGCGTCACAGGCTCATCGCAAGATGCGCGCCCATCTCGCATACTGCCGCGATCGGCACGGTCGTTACCCAAGCAGTTGTAATCGTGCCGATCGTAGTGATCCTTACCGATACGTTGCCTAACCCGATGCCGAAGAGTGCACCAACCGCCACGTGTGTCGTCGACACCGGCAAACCGCCGAACGAAGCGGGCAAAACCAAAAGCGCGGTGACGGCGGATGTCAGGAGTCCTTGCAACGGGGGTCCATCGTGGCGATACCGTCCGACATTGTTCTCGCGACGCGCCGAATGAACAGCGCTCCACCGAGCAGCATCGCTACTGCAACCGATCCGATCATCACCGGGACGCCGGGCACTTGGATCAATCCCGTATGCGCGGGATGAAGAAGTCGTAGCGCTGACCAACGCTCCGGCGACCTTAAGCGTGTCGTTTAGGCCGCGTGCGAACGAAACGAGCCCGCTTGCCAGATATTGAACTGCGGCAACGATACGTTGGAACGAAAATGAGAAGAGAGTCGTCACCGTGCGCATCTCGCGAGCGCCATTTCATCAACGGTGAGCGCGCGTCCCGGGACGGCGAGCACCATCGCCCCGTTTCGCTCGACGACAGGTACGTAGCATTGCTGGACGCAGAGGCAGAGCTGTGTTCGCACGCCGGCCCTTCGCCGCAACGTTTTGATTAGCGGGTACAGGGCAAGCGCCAGGATCACGGCCAGCAAGTAGTGTGCGTCGGCGGTGAAGTTCTTCGATTAACGTTCAGCTTCTGCGCGCAGTCCCAATTTATCGAGCGCTGATCGAACCCGATCGACCCGCGAGTCGTATCCCAAAACGTCCTCACGCAAGATTCCCCTAGCGTCAATCACGAATGCGCGAGGCAATGCGAGCGAGTTGGACGGTTCAGCCGGCAACGCGCCGATGTCTGTAACGTAAACGTTCAGGCGAGATTCTAGCGATGTAATCTCGGGACTATGAGCCTGCTGCGCTTCCGCGATTTGCACGAGTGCATCGTATGTTTGTGGCGGCACGCTCTCCTTGAACGCCTCCAGCGCATCGGATGTCAGGCGACCGCCGGGCACGTGCACTACGAGTGCATTCGCACGCGGGGTACGTTGGAACCCGTCCGGATCGTAGAGTTCAGTAGGGAACAAGATGTGGTTCTTAGCGATAAACGCCTCCGCGCTCTGGAGGCCATCGCCGTAATCTATTCCAATGAAATTTACCGCATCGCCAAACGCAGCGGCGTCAGTGACGATTCGCGGCATCTCGGTGACACAGGCACCGCACCACGATGCGAACAGTACCACGACCGTCGGCCTGCCATTCTGCCTCAGTACATCGCTCGAACCGCGCATCGGCGCAAAGACGAAGCCGCGCACAGGCCGCCCCACTTGCCCAACCAACGCCGCGGGATTAGTCGGTCCTACCCCTGGTGTGGCTCCAAGGAGCAAGCTCAGGAACAGCGGGGTCAGGAAGCGCGCCGTCGCTTTAACCATCGCTTAATTGCCGCGGAACACGCCGCGAACGCATCGCAGATCACTCAAACCATATTTTCAGAGTTTAAGCAAGCGTGCAGCTGTTGTCTGTGATCTGCCTCACAGAGGTCTGGCCACGGTCGCGGTAAGAAGGCTCCATGCAGCGAGACTTCGACGCCGCTATCATTGGAAGCGGCAGTGCGGGCACGAATGCCGCCATAACTCTGAGCAAACGTGGTCTCAAGGTCGCAGTGATCGACGAACGACCATTCGGCGGGACCTGCGCGCTGCGCGGGTGCGATCCGAAAAAAGTGCTCGTTGCGGCCGCGCGGACGATCGATGAAGCAGCGCGCTACGCCGATCTCGGCATCTTTACACAAAGACCGGCGCTCAACTGGTCTAATCTAATGCGGTTTAAGAGCACGTTTACAGATCCGGTACCTGCTAACCGCCTGAAGGCCTACGAAGAAGCCGACGTTGTTGCGATTCGAGGCCAAGCATATTTTGCCGACGAGCACACTCTCATCGTTGGTGATGACCGCGTCCGCGCCGCCCACTTCGTGATCGCAACGGGTGCGGCCGAGCTACATGTGGCTAGGGGCGACGACCAACTCCTCACGAGCGAGACGTTTCTCGAACTGGAATCGCTACCGGAGTCGCTGATCTTCGTGGGTGGCGGCTATATTGCGTTTGAGTTCGCGCACGTGGCCGCACGCGCCGGAGTACGTGTGACGATGCTAAACGACAACAATGAGCCGCTGCACGGTTTCGACCGCGATGTGGTTGAATTTTTGCTTGATGCAAGTCGCGAGGCGGGAATTGACATTCATCTCGACACACCGGTCGAATCGGTCGAGCGCAGCGGCGGCGGCGTTATCGTGCATGCGCGCACCAAGAGTGGGCCGCGAACATTTGACGCGCGAAACGGTGTTCTCGCGGCTGGGCGCATTCCGGATTTGGAGCGTCTGCATTTGGAAGCTGCCGGCATCGAGCGTACGAAGAAGGGCGTGAAGGTCAACGAGCACCTCCAAAGTGCCAGCAACGCCAACATCTACGCTGCAGGCGATTGCGCCGACGGCGGCGGCTTGCCGCTCACCCCAGTCGCCGGCTACGAGGGCGCGATCGTTGCTTCAAACATCTTGGACGGCAACGTGCGTAAGCCGGACTTCCGCGGACTAGCGAGCATGGTTTATACGATTCCGGCGCTTGGTCAGGTGGGCCTCACGGAAGCGCAAGCGCGCAAGCAGGGACTGGACATTGAAATACACGCCGGCGACATGTCCGACTGGTATTCCACTCGACACCTTGCAGCGAAGACGGCGTATTACAAGATGGTTGTTGAAGAGAAAAGCGGCAGGATCGCCGGGGCAACGATACTCGGTCCGCATGCCCAAGAACAACTGAATATCATTGCGCTTGGCATACGCAGCGGCCTAGATGGACGCAGCATCGCGCAAACGCTCTTCGCGTATCCCACCGGCGCGTCCGATATCGAATACTTCATCGAGTGAGTCAGTAAGGCAGCTCCCCTCAAGCGCTATAGGGATAGAATTTTGAGCGATCGCCGCGTTCCCATGCGTGCCGAAGCGGCGAATCGGTAATGTCGTAATCCGGGCGGCAGCGACGGCTGACTTCTCGTAGATCCGTATGCCGCTCACAGATACTGGGCCGCCCCCAGAACCAATAGCCGTCGTAGATTTTGTAGACCTTGAGATGCGGCTCAAGCACGATCGTGTGCGGGATCATCGGATCGTGATCGGGATCGGTATATTCGACGATGTCGAGGTCGCGGGCGATCGTTCGGTTCACGTCGAGGAGGAACGGCCAACAGGCGCCCACGCCCAGTCTCAGTTCGTTTAACTGTAGCGCCGTATCGTCCGTCGTGATGCTGACGAGTCGCGAGTAGCCGACCTGCATATGCGCATGAAAAGGCACGAGATCGTGTAGTTGCTGCCGATCCTTCGGGCAGAACGCTCCCCGCAAAAGTGTCAAGACCATCGGGTCGCCTTGCTGCAAGGCCGACAATTTCCTCGCGTTTCCGTCCTGGTCGGGTAACTCGTAGTCCGGAAACGTTGCGCCGGGGACGATGTCGGCCCGCACGATTCTAAACCTTGATGGCGCCGGCGCAGCCCAAAATCTCGACCGCAACCTCGCCGAGGTCGTTGCCGACAATGGCAGGCGGATCGACGTTCGGATCGAGCACTTGTCCCTTTCTTGCAACGAAAGCCCCTTTGCAGCCCGCACGCATTGCGCCTTCCACGTCCCATGCATGCGCTGCGATCAGGCGCGTCTGGCCGATATCGCAGCCCATCGTGGATACGACCATCCGGTATGGCGCCGGATCCGGTTTGTAGCGCTTGACTTCATCGGCCGAGAACAGCCGCTTGAAGAAGCGCGTGAGGCCGGAGTTCGCCATCTGCGCTTCGAGCGTCGTTGCGGGCGACTGCGTTAACGCCGTAAGCGTAAACCCGGCGTCACAAAGCGTTTGAAGCGCGGCCGGTACCTCGGGATGGGGCGGCAAACTCTTCATGCCCTCGAGCAGTTCGTCGGCTTTCTCGTCCGCGATCGCAATACCGCGCTTCGCGCCGAGCATAGCGAGCGCTGATTTTGCCAGAGCGGTGAAGTCGCGGTACGCGCCGGTAAGTGTCGCGGTGAATGCTCGCTGCAACAGGAGCTGAAACCACTCCTGGCGCGCCGATGCATCGCCGAACACCTCTTCAAAACCCTTATCCAGCGCGCGCACGTCCAAGAGCGTTTCGTTAACATCGAAAATCAGGATTTCCATATGAATCTCCGGTTAGCGGTTTCGCAATTTGCGCGCGGCAAGCAGCAACGCTACGGGCAGGGCCATCGTGGCGGCCATGCCGACCGCACCGCGCAGCGCCGGCGGCAAGGGCCGAAAGAATGAAGCGATGCGCGCGCTCAGCCACATTGGCGGTGCGGCGCGCCCAACGTCCGCTAGTGCGGTGGGGCCAGAACGTTTGAGCGTTTCCCACATGACGCCGACGCCCGAGAGCATCGGCTGCAGTTTGGAGTCATCTTGCGCGAAGGTTCTATCGCCGTCTATTGTCACCGATTCCAGCGCGGCTTTGATTCCCGAAGCATGATTCGTCCATAGCGCCCGATATGTGACCCGTCCGTCGGTACCGACGACGTAGGCCATATGCGGTTTGCCGTCGAGCATGCGATGCACCCTACCATCGATCTCGTCCATCGCGATTGTCCATGGAATCCGATCGCGCTGCTGGTATTCGCGCGCGTGCGCAGACTTCGTCTGCATGTCGCGCGGTTGAACATAGCGATCGCCGGGATGCGCTTCGCGAACGTAGAGCGCGACGAATTCTACCCGACCGCCGAAGCGTTCGAAAAGCTCGTGAAGCGCCGGACCGGCGCTTGCCGTCATCGGTCATGTTACCGATGCTGTATACAAAAACAGCGGCCGCCTTGCGAGATGCTCGACAGACCGAAACGTGCCGCCGTCGAGCGTCGCTAATTCGAAATCAGGAAAGGACTCGGCTACTTCGGGGCCACTGGTGAACTTCCGGTCCTCGAGCAAAAGCGTCGTATGGAAATGCTCGAAACGATATTCTGACATGAATGCATCGTACCCCGAAGCGCGCTAAAGGCTGCGCTAAAC
>CAZERJ010000055.1:13347-19213 GCA_964514445.1 uncultured bacterium
GCTGCGCTAAACCAAAGCGATGGAACGGTACAAGCCTTTTCAGTGTACCTTTCGGAACGAACGCGCGATGTGATCTGGCTCACAGACTTTTGCCATGCCGAGGCTCGAGCTTCAGCTGGCGCAGCATGAGAGCGATGCAACGTCACGTTCGAATGATTGAGCCGCGAGTTTGAGGCTTTCAGCCATGGTCAAATAGGGGTGAAACGTGTCGAGCAGATCCGCCACCGTTAAATTGAACTTTACGGCTAGCGTGGCGGCTTGAATCACTTCGGCTGCGTTCTCCGCAGCCATGTGAACGCCAAGAATGCGATCACTGGATCGGTCTGCGATGATTTTCACCACTCCATCGCGTCCATTGACGATCGCGCGAGGCACTGCCGATCCGACAGGCAACGTCGCTGTTTTTACCTCCAGACCTTCACGTAGGGCTTCGGTTTCCGTCATGCCGACCGCAGCAAGTTGCGGAGAGGTGAAGATGACGCGGGGCAATGCGCTTAAGTCGGAGCGGCGTCGCGATCCGGCAATCGCGTTCTCGGCCGCAAGCGCTCCTTGGTAACCGGCGACGTAAACAAACTGCGGCGCACCCGTCACATCACCCGCGGCGTAAATTGCCGGATTGCTGCTTCTCAACTCGTCGTCGACCGCGACCGCGCCTTGCGCCGTCGTTCTCACGTTGGCGGCGTTCAGAGCAAGGTGCGCGGTATTCGGCGCGCGGCCCGTCGCAACCAGAATCTCGTCTGCCGCAATCTCGTCTTCCGTGCCGTCGGCCTGCTTGAAACGCAGCCGTTTTTCAGTTCCATCAGACGAAACCGATTGGACTGCCACACCGGTTCGGATTTGTATGCCTTCGGCGGCGAGTGCACGCGACAACGCGTCGCTCAGTTCGGATTCTTCGAGCGGAGCGATGCGGGACAATGCTTCGAACACGACGACGCGGCTTCCCACGCTCGCGAAGTATTGGCCAAGCTCCAGTCCGACGGCGTTGCCGCCGATAACGGCAAGCGTCTTGGGAACGTGCCGCAGATCGAGAGCCGAGGTGCTGGTAAGATACCCGGCGTCCACGAGTCCCGCAATCGGCGGAATTTTCGGCGTGCTGCCGGTCGCAATGAGAAACTTTGCCGCGCGAATCGGCTGATCGTCCACCAGCAGCGTCTGAGGATCCGCAAATCGCCCGGTGCCCTGGCGCCAATGAAACCCGTAGCGTTCTACGAGCTGCTCATACTTTGCATCGCGCAAGAATCCGACCAGATCATCCTTTTGATCGATCACGCCGCTCAAATCGGCGCTGCCATTTTGCCAACGCTCACCCGCGTGAAGGAGAAATTTGCTGGGCACGCAGCCCACGTTGACGCAAGTGCCCCCGATGGTGTCTCGCTCAATCATTACGACGCTGGCTCCATAGCTGCGCGCGCGAATCGCGGCGGCGAACGCCGCCGAACCGCTGCCGACGATGGCGAGGTCGTACTCAATATCCTGGTTCATTTGACATATCATAATGTCTTGATATAATACCGTCAATGGGAAAATCGCAACAGGCGCGCCTTGCGCCGCTGTTCGACCCGGCAGATGAGCTTCAAGCGAAATTCGCACGCGGACTTGGCGATCTCACGCGCCTGCGTATCGTGCGCTTTCTGTTGGACGGCCCGCGCTGCGTCGGAGAAATTGTTCAGCATCTCGGACTCCCGCAAAGCCGCGTCAGCAATCAGCTCGCCTGCCTGAAGTGGTGTGGGTACGTCGTGACCGAGCGGCAAGGACGCTCGATAATCTACCGGCTCGTGGACGAGCGCGTTCGCACGATACTCACCTTGATGCGCGAGATTGTCGCCGACCACGCCGCCGAACTTGCATCGTGCGCGCGAATTACCGACATCGAGTAGAGGGCTGATGATGAAAGGTGAAGCGGAGAGTGTTGGAGCGGCCACGATCGGCACTGGCGCGGTGCTCACCGCCGCCGTCGCGAGCGCGTGTTGCGTCGGACCCGCGCTCGGCCCAGTGTTTCTGGCAGCCTTCGGCGCTAGCGGACTCGCGGCGGTAGCCGGCCTTCGGCCCTATGCACCGTTCTTGTTTCTCGCGTCCGCGGCCATGCTTGCATTCGCAATTCATCGCGTGTACTTCCGGCGTGCGGTCTGCTCGACTGGTGCGGCCAGCGCGCGGCGGCTCTCCGCGATCGTTCGCGAAAGAGCCGTAAGGGGGCTGCTGTTAGTAGCCGTCCTCATTTGGGTCATGTCGCTGTCGTACTCCGTTTATGGTTACTTGCACGAGTAAACGACATGAAACGCCAACACTTTCTATTCGGTTCCGCAGCTTCGCTGCTGTCCGCATGCGCACACCGGCGGCCTACGACAGCTGATTTCGTAACGCTCTCACGCGATGCGCAGCCGCTGCGCGCTCAATTTAACGCTGATGCGCGCAAAGTTCGCATCCTCATGCTCGTCAGCCCGACTTGAGGGTTCTGTCTTCGGGGGTCTTCCGAAGTCCAAAGTTCCGTGCTCGCGACGATCAAGGATCGAGATCTAGCAGCTTACGTCGTTTGGGTGCCCGAGCTGGGTGCTACGTCTTCCAACGTGCCGGAAGCAATGACTTTGGTTTCGGATCGGCGGGCCCATCAGTATTGGGACGAAATGGAACAGCTCGGACGCGCATACGAGCAGATTTTGCCGACGCCAGGACCGGCGTGGGACGTCTATCTGCTCTTTCCCGCCGGCGAACGTTGGAGGAAATCCGAACCTCCCAAGCCGGCATTTTGGATGCACCAATTAGCGGGCGTCACCGCCGCACCACGTCTTGATCCAAACGTTTTTCGAGATCGAGTCGCCGCGCTGCTTCGAAGCGAATGACGCGAAGGGAAGCCGCGTTCAATGCGGCTTCCCTCTTTGCATCACGCCGCTGCTATTTCAGGTTTACGTCAATGATCGCCGGTGAGGCGCCCATTGTCGGCATGTGGTCGTTCTTTGCCAACTGCACGATGATCTTCGCCGGGCCAGAATGCCACGTGGACAGATCGATCGGAAGCGTCCTTGCGCAGGGCATGCTCACCATCGCCGGCATAGCCATTGTCATCATGGGTTTCATTTGAGCCATGGTCATGCCCGTCTGCTTCATGAGCATCTGCCCCATCTTCGTGCCTTCAGGCGTCTTCATCATGGTGACCATCGGCGTTGCAGGCGAAGCGGTCGTCTCGCCTGCCTGCTGCACGAAGACGTGCAAGTGACCCCAGCCCTCGATATCCTTCTTGCCTTCCAGATTGCAAGACAGATCGAAATTGTTTACCGCCAGGACGAGGTTGAATTTCTTATCGACCGATGCGCCGTTCTTCGGCGACACGATGCTGACGGACGGTTTTCCGCCGGCCATCGCGCTCGGCAGAGAAGTCGAGCCGCTCGGCGCGTAGTTGAACGGAATAGAGGCCGGAGCACTGCTCATCACGTGCGCGTCGGTCGCAAGCACGACAGTCAACATGTGCTTGCCCGGGGCCAAGCCTTGCCCCGAGAACGAGAAGCTCTTGTCGCAGCCCGGGCCAACGACGAGGTGCGCCATGTCCATGCCGTCGACCATAGCGTGGAGGTGCCCCTCGCCCATGGGGGCGTTGGTCTTGCCGACGTTGTTGCATTCGAAGTCGAAATTATGGACTGCGGCGGTTACGTGGATGCTGCTACCGCGAACTGTCGTTCCGGCCGCAGGCGATGTGATAGTAATGGATGGCGGCGCCATCATCGCGGCGATCGCGGGCGCTGAGAGCAGAGCCGCCCCAGCGGCGAGGGCCGCGGCGATCAAGCCGCGCATTCGGAAATGCTTCATAAATACGTATCTCCAGAGAGAAGTGCAATGGCTTACGGGAAGCGTCATTACCGTATCGCGGGACCGCCGGCGACGCTGTGATCTGGCTCACAAGGACGCGCGGCCGCATCCCCTGCTGCACTTCGTCGATTTTTTTGCGTTGGACGGCTGAGCAACCAAAAAGCTAAAGCAATTTCCAAGTACTGTCGCGCATCGCTAAGGCGCGGCTACAGGAGGCGTGGGACTAGTTGCCAATTCTATAAAAGAAGCGAGACTGGTTTCAATGGGGGAGCGCCTATGGCCTCACGCCGGATACGCCCGAACACCCGAAGCCAGACGGGGCTCTTTTGGAGCCGCAAAAATGGGCGCGTTCACGTGCCCTACGAATCGCTCCTGGAGCACGACTTCTGCGTCAATCTGGAGTTCGATAGGTCTGTCGAGCGCTTCGAATCGCAACCCCTGCGGATAGAATACCGCCGTGCCGGCGGCCGCCACTGCGTCGGCCATCTAGATTTCCTCGTGGTCCATTACGCCGACACCGGACTTAAGCCGGCTATTGTGGACGTCAAGACGCAAAGCGACCTCACAAAGCGATGGGACCATCTGGAGCCGCGTTTTAAGGCCGCCTGCGAACATGCACATGCGAATGGGATGCTCTATCACATACGGAACGAGCGCCGCATTAGAACGCCCTTCTTTTACAACGTTCGAAGTTTGTTGCGCTATTTGCGGGACGAGCCCGATCCTCAATATGAATCGGTATTCCTAACAGAGCTTTCACGCAATGGTCGTGCTACCTTTCAAGGCCTTCTCGATAAGTGCTTCAAGAACTCGGAAGAACGCCTAGCGGCTGCTACGACACTTTGGATACTGATTGCCCACCAGAAGATCTTTGTTGATTTTCACAACGCATCGTTGGATGATGCAAACTTCCCAGTCATGTTCGAGGAATTGGCACGTGAAAACATCGCTTGATATCAGCCGCGGCGCCCTAGTCGAAGCTCATGGGCGCCTGTTTCGCATAACAAACGATGCGCTCGGATTTAAGCAGGTCCAGGCACTCGACCTCACGACCGGGCGCCGAGAGCTGCTTGCCATAAAGGACCTCCGACAACCATCTAACGGTGAGTCGCAGAAAGACGGAGAGGAGCGTAAGCCAGACACCGACAAGGCCGAAGACCTTGCTGTATTTGATGAACCGCGTTTCGCTGAGGCTGTGAACCGCAAGAGCGTGGTTGATGCTTTTTTGGCGACGTCAAAGCGCACTCGGGAAGACGCCAAAAAATGCGCGGCCGAGCTGGGCGTCTCGGTAACCTCCTTCTATCGCTGGATTGAATCGTACCGGATCGATGATCGCACCAGCACGCTGGCACCGATAAAACGCGACGGAGGGCGCGGCAAAAGCAGGCTAATACCGGCGATCGAGAGTCTCGTTGAGATTGCGATCAAGCAGCATCATAATACGCCGCGGAAATATAGAGAAAGGGGTCCGGAGGCGCAGCGAACTGTAACTCAATCGTGCCGGCGAGAACCAGCACGGACCGGTTCTCCCCGCGGGGCAACGCAATACGGTCTCCCACCGGACCAGCATGAACATCGTACACGCGCACCGGTAAAGGCGTGCCGAGATCAGGCTCAGCACCGAAGGGGTGAACGACATCCTGATCGATGATGTAGAACTCAAAGACACCGTCGTCAGTGCTTGGGACGGCAATGACGGTTCCGGCGCTCCACTCGATGAACGGTGCGGTAAAGCCCTGATCGGACGGCTGCGGTAGTGGGGCCTGTAGGGCCCGAAGGGAAGCAATGCCTTCCCCGCTCACGGGCTTGCGTCGAATTCCACGGCCTATTAGCGGCATCACTGTAGCCGTAGCACCCTGCATGCCTGGCTGCGCCAGTGCGCCCAAGCGAGCGCGGTTCTCCGACGCCGCGTAGTAAACGGCCGCGCCGGCTGGCAAAACGGTGCAAGATTCGGCGGCCGTCATGGGCGGGCGCAATTCGTCGCCGTCAGTTCAGCCCCATTTACTTCTGTGAGTCCCACCTACTTCTGTAGAGTCCCATTTACTTCTGGAGTTCACACTTGCCACTC
>CAZERJ010000056.1:0-15343 GCA_964514445.1 uncultured bacterium
TGACGACGATCGGCGAGCTTTTGTGCTTGCCGTAGTCGGTGTAGCGCTGCATGGCTGTTGTGATCCGGAGACGCGCGGGCATCCGGAAGAACTTCGGAGCGCACGGGGCTGGAGGCCTGGCAAGCCGCGGTTAGTGCTGGATTTTCGAACACGTTTCCCGGCTAGTCGCCGTCCAGGCACTAGCGTATTGAATTAAGTGCGCACGTTCGAAACGGTTTGCAGAGCGAGCGGTATAAACAAGGCGCATTGGGCCCGCGACACCACCGCTTGCAGATTTTGATGGTTTGAGCGCCGATGAATGTCCATTACCCGGCAGTCCACGGCGCCCGCCGTTCCTTTAAACGATGCGACAAGCGGCGTTGCGGTGGACGCGAGCGTCCAAGTCGCTGTGCGCGCGTCGAACCGATAGCTTTCCTGCAGGGTGATACGCTTGCCGGTGCGATGCAGTATAAATGTGTTGCGCATGACGAGCCCATCGGCGCTGCGCGCGTATGTGTGAGTCGCGGTATTTCCTGCGGCTGTCGTGCACGTCCAATTGCCAACCAGAGACATCGCTCGATCACGATGCCATACGCCAACAGCGAGTAAGACCTGCGTAAAACCCAGCAGCACCGCAGCTTTTAGCATCGTCCAGTCTCGCAAAGCAGCACAATGTTTTCTGCCTATATACATACAAGACTTCCAGCGGGACGCGAAAAGGCTGCTGCAACGAGGCTTGGAGTGACATCGAGTCGATAAAGCGTCGGCAGTGCATTCATATTCGTTCCGTCGTTCGGAACCGGCGCCGGGATACGCAGGCGTATAAAACGAGCTGCACTGTCTGCACCGAGCCGGAGCACCGGTTGTGCCGGATCGCCGAACACGCCGCTCGCAAAGTAGTACGCACCGTCTTCAATCTTGAGTTGACCCGAGTTCACCTTGCCGTAGAGTTGATCGCCGCACGCAACCGACCGATCCACAAACGCGCCGGCGAGCGGAACGTCGGCGCGAACCTCGCCGGCCGCGAAACCGGTGTTCAGCGGATCCGCTATCGCCGTACTCATGAAAACGTCCACGCGAACGCTGTGACCGGCGAGTACCGCCATATAAGCGCGCGCATTGCACTGACCATCCTCTGTTACGACGTCGTATTCGTAGGCGCCCGTAGCGACTGCCACTGTAGCTAGCGTTGGGCCGTCGATCTGAAGTGCAAAACGGTACGCCTCATGTATCCTATTGGCGTTCTTGTCCCATGTGAAAAGGCCGAGTGACGCGCGAACCGGGCCTGGCCGAGGCGTTTGCAGCGCGGGTTGGCACGGCGTGATATGCAGGATTACGCGTCCGATCGGAGCGACGTCGGGCGTTGTTGCCGGCGAGAACAGAAGCGCGAAAACTATTAGTAGCACGGATTTCGTCGCATCGCTGGGGCTTAAGGCTAGAACGTCAAGATACCCAACCCGTTCGCCTGCGAAAAATATACCGTTCCCGGTGTGCATGTAGGTGCGCCGGCCGTAATACCGATTGGCGCGCCACCGTTCGGCACCGGATATTCAGTGGTCGTGCCGTCAAGCGCAATGCGTCCGATCTTGCCCGCTGTGGTTTCCGTAAACCACAGCGCATTATCGCTAGCCGCGGCGATGGAACCGAGGCCCGCGTTCGGCGTTGGAATGCTAAACGATGTGAACGTTCCGTCCAATTTCAGGCGCAGGATTTTGTTTGCCGTGGGTGCGGTAAGCCAAAGCGCGCCATCTGGGCCTGCCGTGACGTCGGCGATCTGGCCGACGTGCGGTAAAGGCAGCGATCCCGTGATCGTGCGCATGTGAACGTCGATGCGAAGCACGGTCGAGCTTGAGTAATCGACCAGATACATTTTACCGTCTGAACCGCTCGTGATGGGGCCCAGTTGATCGCCGAGCGGAATATCGGGACCGGCGAATACATGACCTGACGCATCGACGAGTAACAGTTCTACAGTTCCGCAAACTGGCGGCGCACATTGAATGGCGGTCCACATGTTGGCATCGGCGCCGTTGATGAATGAAACAATTCCAGCCGAAAAGTGCGTCGTCGTGACGAGTTGCGTGATGCTTACGGTACCGGAGCTCGACAGAACTTCGAAATATTGGAAATCGTATCCGGTCGGTGGTGAACAGCATTGGTCGGTGGCCGTCCAGACCGTTTTTCCGGGCCCGTTGCGCAGCGCATTGATCGGCACGAACATTTGCGTCTGTCCTGCGTCGAAGATGTACGGGTATTGCGTAAAACCGGTGGTACCGTTGTACTTGAGGAACGCCGTAACTCCGTTCAAATAGACGAAGCCGTCGGCACCTATTGTAATTCCGCCAACCGCTTGTTGAGGCGCCGGTACGAACGCGAAATGCACGGTCGACGGCGCCGGTGACGATGATACCGCGGTTCCTGACGACGGCGCAGCGTTTGTAACCGGCAGAGCGGTGTTTGCATTCGAACCGGCCCCGCCGCATCCGCCCAGGATGAGCAGCAGAACGATCGGCGCGACGCGTAGTACATGGTACATTTCAGCACCCCGCAATCAAACGGACGAACAGCTCTAGTATGCATCGCCTACACGCGTAGGCACAGGTGCGAAAGTGTGAAAAACCTTTGTGACATAAGCGCGAGCAGCTCGCTTGCCGCTGGTGGTAATCGTGGCATAGGTGTATGCTCGCGGGTGGAGGTGCTGCCATGCGTCTTGGCGTGCTTTTGTTTAGCGCTCTGGTGTTTGCCGCGTTTGCAGGATGCCGCGGATCAGGAGGGCTATCATCGACGCCCGCCTTGCCACAGGACGCCGGCGCGGGTCCGCGTGTACTCTCGGGCGTGGTGCACGGTAATTTCACCGAGTACGCTTTGCCGTCTGGTGCGAATCCGAGCACGTTTACGAAGGGACCGTACAGCACGCTGTGGTTCGGCGCAAACATCGGAGCGACGTACGGCAACGGCTTTCATATTTATGAGTTCGTCAACAGCACAGGCGCGGTGCACACGTTTTCAAAGGGTGCTCCGTGGACGCTCGTGAGCAATGTGCTGACGGCCGGCGGCCAAATGAACTTCTTTGCACTCAACACGACAGGACCCGGAGAGGCCCCTGAATATCTTTCGCATGCGACATCGTCCGGTACGATTGTGATCGGGCCGCAAGTTGCCAGCGATGAAGAAATCGGCACGATGGTGTATGGTGTTGACGGCAAGCTGTGGTTTCCCGATTGCGTGCAAACATGCAGCGACGAAACCAACGGTGGTATTCGCAGCGTCTCCGTTTCGGGTGCGCCGGGTATATGGACGTCGCTGCCGAACTTCGATGCGAATCAAATGACGCCGGGGCCTGGCGGCTACATGTATGTCACGGCGATCTACACGAATGCGCTGCCTGGGCCACCGCCGACTGATGATTCGCGCGTATTCGTTCTAACCGTCAGCGGAACGATTCATGACCATTTCGTCTTGCCGCACGGCAGCATTCCGAGCGGCATCGCCGTCGGTTCGGATCAGAATTTATGGGTCACGGAGCCGGGCATCAATAAGATCGCGCGCATCAACCCATACACGCGCGCAATAACGCAATTCAACGTACCGACTGCGGGTGCCCAGGCCTCGCACATATCGCCCGGCGCCGATACTGCCACGTGGTTCACCGAAACGCATGGTAACAAAATCGGGCGCATCGCGACGAACGGCACTATTATGGAGTGGCCGATTCCCACGGCGAATGCCGGCGCAACTGCAATCAACTATTGCTATACGGACGCCGCGTCGTGCCCTCCGCATGGCGGCGTGTGGTTCACGGAAACGACGGCGAACAAGATGGGGAAATTCATCTCGCCACAGTAGACGCGGAACGCGATAGCGCTCAAGCATGCGGTGGGTAGTATTCGCGCTTAACATCTCGTTTACACTATGCCGGCGCATACGTAATGACCATGCGCTAGTACTTTCGTACAGTCAAAATGTTGTGCGTCTCCGTCGGCTTTTGCTAGCGACTTCGTTCTTTTTGTGTTCCTGCGGGGGTTCTATGCCTGTCGCGCAGCAGCATGCAAGCACCTCGTCGCCTGTTACCGGTACGCTGACGCTCACGTTTTCGTTGCCATCCAATGCGCCGGCATCGTCGCAAGTGCGGCGGCCGATGTACGTGTCGCCTGCGACCACGAAGATCGCCATAGCGCTCAAGAGCATCAATGGTGCGGTGCCTGCGCCGAACACGCACGTCTTTAAAACCGCGGACATCTGCAACGCCGGGACGTGTTCCGCGACCCTGACGATGCAAGTCGGGGATGATGTTGTCGGCGTTCTTGCGTATACCGACACGTTGGCGAGCACGCCGGGGAACGTTCCGCTCTCGTTTGCGGAGGGCGAGATTTTTGTCGGCGGCGGGTCGCAGTCGTGGAGCGGGGATCCGATCGATCAGACGGGGCACCTGTACATCTCGCTGTTCCCCGTTGTCGGGGGCGGGCAAGTTACATCGAGCTCCGACGCCACGCGCAAGCAGCAGTGCGGATGCGATCCGCTCAATCTTACGGAGTTTGTGGACGGCGCAAATGACGTCATCCCGTCGCAGGCATATGCATCGCTGGTTGCGCCGTTTTTTGCGAACACGCCGTACCTTGTGGACTCCGACACGAGCAACGTTACGTATCTGCGTGATGAAACGACCGGCACGCAGGGCGCGTCGATTGCGATCTCGTCGCCGACCGATCAAGTCGATTTTGTGAACACGCAAAAAGAAGCGCCGGGCAAAACGATTACCGCGACAGTGACGTTCCGCGCCGCATCGGCGGCCGCGACGTTCACCATTCCGCCGTACTTCGGCATTAATGGATCGCTCAGCGCGAAAGAAACGATTCCGCCGCCCGGCAGCTCATCGCCGCTGACCTTCCACTGCTCTTCTGCGTCGGCGGTCTGCTGATCGATGCGCGTAACAAGAAGCACCTTATCGGCGCTGATCTTTACAACGATTGCCGTTACGGCGTGCGGAGGCGGCGGCAGCGGAACGAGCTCACCGCTTCCCGTACCGCCAGGAACTGTCGGCGCGCCCGCCCCTGGTGTCACTGCAACACCGTCCGCCTCGGCATCGCCTTCCCCGTCGCCATCGCCCTCACCATCACCCACCGCAACGCCGACCGGGACGATGACGATCAACGTCACTCCGCCGTTGGACGATACGTCGTACGCAACGTATCAAGGCAGCACGCTCAGCTACGGCGTGCGGTTGTTGAGTGTTAACGGTGTCGCAACGGCGGCCACGCCGGGCGTTCTCAGTTGCGTCAACGGGACGGCGAATCAGATTTGCGTGAGTGCACCGGCGGGTACGGACACGTTTTCGGTGCTGTACTCCGATAGCATCAAAGGCCCGCTGGCGTATGGGACATTCACGGCCACCGTTTCGGCGGGCGCCAACGTTACGGTCCCGATAGCACTGCTTGGCATTCCCGCTGCGTATAATCTTGATGTGCCGGCGACATTTGGCGTTGGTACGTCGCGAACGCCATTCGCGCTGACCGATGCGGACAACTATGAGTGCAGAATCGAAGTGCATCAGTGCTTTTTCGTTCCGCTCAGCGGTACGTATGCGTCGCCCGTTACGATTACTGATACCGATACGACGGGCGGGACGCTGCTGTCGTTGAACGACGGTTCCGCTTCACGTAGTGTTACGGTGACGAAGGCGTCGGATCAGGTGGCGATTGTGGTTGCGAAAGGCGCAACGGTGTCGGCGCAGCTCAACGTGAGCGGCGTGTGGTCATTTCCGGAATTTGGCGTTTCCGGCAGCGTCATTCCGGGGTCGACGCAGTCTACGGTGACGTTTACGTGTAGCAGCGGATCGTGTTACGAGACGGGTTCCGGTGTGATTGGGATTTCGGCTCGAGCTCGCAAGCCGTAGGCGTTGGCGAACGACAAACAAAAAGCCCTCAACCGAACAACCGAGCGAGTGGTGTTTCAGTACTTTTGACTATAGCGCGCGCGGTTCATTGCGTGTATCCTACACGCATAATTCAACTGGAGGACTTGGTAGAAATGGCCGTGTTGTACATCTTCGAGAACGAACAAGCAACGCTAGATCTTTACGATCGCGTGAACTCGCAAATTCGAGAGACTCCGGAAGGCGCGCTTTGCCATATCGCCTGCGCGCGCGATGGCGGCGGCCTCACCGTCGTGGAAGTATGGGAAAGCGAAGAACAACAAGACCGCTGGAATGCGGTCATCCAAGAAAAGATCAAAGCCGCCGGCGGACCGGGCCGCCCGACACCGCGTAAATATCACGTCCATAATATGCGGTTCGGCGATGTAGAAACGGCACAACGGTAGCCGAGGTATAGCTCAGCGTTATCGGACACGCACAAAAAAGTGCACGATCCGGCAACTCACGCACTGCTGGTGCATTTGCGCTAGGCGCAGTTCGACCGGTACGAATGTGTGCTGGCCGGTGTGTCCCACGACGCGCAAGAGCGCGACGCGATGCGAGCCGGCAACGTACGGCGATAATCGATAGCATTGGTAAGACGGGACGGAGATAGTTGCGACATAGCGCAGCATGTTGCGCCAATCCGATGCTCCGGACAGTTTGCCGTCGTACAGCGGAATCGCAATGATCTGACCGTGCGTCACGCTCACATTGGCCGTTTCCGGCGGAATCGCCTCATATCGATGATCCGCCTGGTACACGTAATGGGGTGCGTTGCACGGCGTCATAGCGGTAGTCTCCAGTAAGCGCATTTCACGTGTGTTCGATGGGATGTGAACCGGCTCTGAAACGATCTTGTTTCCCGCGGTCTCGTACTATGCATGATAGTGCGCCATGGCAGCACTGAACTGCGAGAATTGTACCATACGGACGCGTCAGCGTGGGGACCCGCACGCCGCGCCGCGAAAAGCAACCGCATGGCAGAGGTTAAGATCGACGGCAGTACGCTCACCGTCAAGCTTTCGTTGCTTGATTCACTTCTAGCGTTTCATGGGTCGTTTCAGATGCCACTCTCGCATGTCACGAACGCGTATGTGAGCGATTTTGAAGACCTAGAGCTTCAGTACAAACTCGAAGGCACGAATTGGGGATTGGTGAAGGCGGCGGGCGTGTTTGCCAATCCGCAGGGGCTGATCTTCGTCGACGTTGCGGGCCAGGGCAATTGTCTGGTGATAGAAACGCGCGGCGAGCGCTTTGCGCGCATCGCGGTGACGCTTGGCGAAGACCAAGATCCGAACGCGCTGGCGCACGAAATCATGCGGGCTTTACCGGATAGTGGGCCTGTAGAGTAGTTCACCAGTCGCGCGCCGGAAACGCTTGCGATTGCTGTACGTGTCGATGGTGAGCAGGCGGCGAATTTTTACGGCTCAAGCACCAGCAAGGTAAACGTGCCCGGCACGACATGGTAGCGATCGCGCGGTGTTGTCGCCGCTGCGTTGATCTGGACTTGCGCCGTCACCAGAAAAACCGCGCCGGTTTGCGGATCGATGTCCATTGTGCGCGCTCCGGCGGCGGTTGGAACTTTCGCTGCGAGATCGAATTTCAACGGCGAGGACTCGTGGATAACGGTGAGCGTCGCATCGCGGCCGTTCGAGGCGTATGCGTCTTGAAACAGTGTGCTGAAGCGCGTTGCGTCGGTGCCGGCGCCGCTCAGGACGTTCGCTACAATCGCGCCGCTGTCGGCGTCGAGCACGGCGATATGTTTATCGCACGCGGCGGAGAGCCGCCGGTGCGTGGTGTCAATTGAAATACCCGACGGGCCTCCGCAGGATGGGATGCGGTAGCGCGCGATGATGGCATTCGTTGGCGCGTCGATCTTGACGAGCTGATCTTTGTCTTCGATGTTGTTGTAGATTGCGCCGCGTCCGTCCGCGACGGCAAATTCAGGGCGGCCGATGAGCGGAATCGTTGCGATAACGGTGTTCCTCTCTGCGCTGATCACCGTTGCGTCGTTTCCGCGTCCATTGAAGGTGTACACGCGCTTGGTGACCGGTTCGTACACGATTGCGTCGGGGTTTTGCGCGTTCGTTTTGATTGTTGTCGTTACGGCGAGCGTCGCGAGATTGAATACGGTGACGCTGCCATCGGTGCCGTTGGACGTGAAGCCCTTGTTCAAATCGGGTGCTAGCGCAACGCCATGGACGCCCGGTGTGTTCGGGATGTCGCCCACGACCTGTCCGGTCCATGGGTTGACGACCATGACGTGCGTGGAGCGCGAGATGAACAGACGCTTCGAAGGCGCGTCGTAGCTGAGATAATCCCAGCCGCCGGCTCCGCCGAGTACGTAGCGGTGGGTGATGTGGTATGCGGGCGCAGCCGCCGCGGCCGTGCAGAGAATCAGAGCGCATAGGGCCAGCGAACGTTTCATCGCATTATCGTACGGCTGGTACGGGCGGGGCTCCTATCGATCCGGCGTGGAGGTGAAGCGAGTAGCGCGACCAAGCCCTGCTGACGATGTATCGATCGAAAGTTGCGATGATCGGCCTTCCCATTGACCGTCACTCGTCGTTCATGCTAGGCGCGGCCGGCGCGCCGCCGCGCATCCGCGACGAGATGTTCAGCGAACACGGCAATCCGTACACCGAACTTGGCGTAAATCTGCGGCAGGATGGCTTGTTGTTTGACGCCGGCGACGTCGATTTGAGCGCGATCGGAAATGAAGTGGACGCCATCGAGAACGCGATTGCACACCAGCTTCTAAACGATCGAAAAGTACTTGCGCTCGGCGGGGATCATTTCGTAACGTATCCGGTGCTGCGAGCGTACGCGCGCGTGCGCGGCAAATTGAACATCGTGCATTTCGATGCGCATCCGGATCTGTATGAGTCGTTTCAAGGAGATCGCCTTTCGCATGCATCTCCCTTTGCGCGGATACTAGAAGACGATCTTGCGGAGGGACTGTTGCAAATCGGCATCCGCACGATGTCGCCTCCGCAACAAAAGCAGGTCGAAAAATACGGAGTCAAAGTGTTTGCGCCGTGGCAACTTTCCGAAGCGATGCGCTCGCTTCCGAAAGGCGACGTGTACGTTTCATTGGATATGGACGGACTCGACCCGGCGTACGCACCGGGCGTATCGCATCGCGAACCCGGCGGCTTGTCCGTTCGCGACGTGCTCGAAGTGGTGAAGGCGATTCCCGGACGCGTCGTCGGTGCGGACGTCGTGGAGTACAATGAACGGCAAGATATTCAAGGTGTGACCGCCGCCGTCGCGGCGAAATTTGCGCGCGAGTTCATTGGGCGGATGGCTTCAGACGAATGACAACAGGCGCCTTATCACCGGCAGCCACGAAAAACCAGCGCAGAAGTCGAGACCGCGTTATTCACGCGAGAATAAACCGCGAGTACCCCTTGTCACGCGTGTGAAGCGCGCTTTGGCGCGCGCAACAAGAACACGAGCGGCATGAGCACGAGCGTCACCGCGCCCAACATGTAAAACGCATCGCCGAATGCGAGTGCCTGCGCTTGCTGCTGCACGAGCCCACCAATCGTGCTTAACCGCGCGTGCGCCGAAAGAGCTTGCTGCACCGGGATCCGCGCGAGATTAATCGATCCCGACAAATGGTCGAGGTGCAACGCGCCGCGCCGGTCGAGCAATGTCACCAAAATCGCTGTAGAGATGGAACCGCCCAGTTGTTGGCACAAACTCAGCAGCGAGGTGGCTTTCTGCGTGTCGAATCCCTGGACGGAGCTCAGGACCGATACGGCGAGCGGAACGAACAACATGCCGAACCCGATACCGCCGATAACGAGAGGAACGAAAAACGTCATGAAGTCGCTGCCCGTCGTGAGCACTTGCGCTGTCAGCACGTTGGCGATGGCCACGACAATAAAGCCGATTCCCAGAAGCACTTGCGGACGGGCCTTGAAGCGGTTGAGTAACAGCAGCGTCACAAACGTCATAAACATGATGCCCAGCGCACGCGTGAGAATCGAAAGTCCGGAGAGCGTTGCGGTGAAGTTGAGCAGATTCTGCTGAAACTGAGGCGCCAAGATAACGCCGCCAAAGAGTGCGAACGCCAGCAACATTGCGAGCAAACAGCCCGCCGCCACGGTCCGGTTCTTTGCGGTTATGCGCAAGTCGACAATGGGATTTTTGACGACGCGCAGTTCTCCAAGCGGACCCGCCTCGGACAGAATGTTGTTTCAGCTGCTACGCGAACGCGTAATTTTGGTGCTCGGAAACCCGTGGACATACGACAACGATAGCGACGAGCGCGAACTGAGGCGACGCTGGGCCGTGCGAAACTCACGAGCGCTAAGGAAGAGGCCGCAGCGACTTCGCTTTAGCGGCATCTAGACGCCAAGAGTCGACGATTCATGTCGTCAACTGTGGTCTGGTCTTTAAGGTATCGCTTGTCTAAACTTGTTGCTGTCTCCGACGACGCCGCAGCAGCAGCGCTTTGCCGTTGCGCTTCACGCAACATGGCGCATCCGCGCCTCGTCAGACCGGCATCAAAATATGCGAGAGCAGAAAGGCGCGCGCTGTGAGAAGCAGCTATTAAGTCCGCGATGCGCGTTCCCATGAAGTGATGCGGGGAATTGGCGCACTCAATAAGTTTTCTCGCTATGGCACTATAAAGGTCCGCACTTATACCGGGAGGGGGCGACGTGGCGCGCCTATCGTAGTCGGCAATTTCTATTTGCTTTGTTGCGTTGTTAATAAACGTGGTATCGCAGCGTGCGTGCGCGTCGGCGTATTGTGCGAGCAACATAGAAAACGTCATTATAGCGATGAACATCGTTACTACGCTAACTGAGTCAGCCGTTTATGAGCGCTTGTGCGGTTGTGCTGTCGATGCCGACGCTTTCCAGGGTCGCCACATCCATTGGACCTCCCGCTGCGTACAGCACTGTGTACGTGTAGCATCCTTGGCATTGCGTCGTGTTACTGTAAATCGCTACCGCGCTGCCACCTGCGTCACCAATCGAATACCCAACAAGGTAGGCATAGCTTGTGGTCAAGCAGATTTTACCAGTGGGACACAAATTTACCTCGACGTAGCTTCCGTACGTGATAGTATCGCTGCTGCTTAACGTCATGAAATTCCTAATTGCGGTCTGAAGGCCGGCTGGAGGCGGGCCGCTGACCGCTGCGCGCGATCGTTCAGCAACAGAAACAAGCATAATGGCCGTGATAAAAGCGCTGATAACGGCGCGATAGAGAAGACGTTTCATTGAAGTGAGCCCTCGTGATGATGTATTCAACATGAGACTTAATTCTCCACTCGGTATATGCGACCCGGGACAGATTCGAAAATATTAGGACCAGTTCTGTCCCTGTACTGCGAATACTGAGTCGAATTGGAATAGACAACCGTGCATCCCGCTGTCATACAAATTCCGATATGACTTTGCGAATTTACTACGTCTAGGTCGCCGGGAAGAGCGCTTGCGAGCGGTACGAGCGCACCGCGGCTGGCGATTAGCGCCGACTCGACACTCGGCACGTAGTCTGGACTTGCGCCAATTGTGGCGACGCCTGCGCGATTTAATATGCGATTGACTTCCCATGCACACGCACAGCTGCCGGGCTGCGTGTATGTGCCGTACGCGCAGGCCGGCCCAGCGGAAGTGGACTCGCTAATGTTAAACGCGGCGTTTGAAGCGGCTGCGATCGCGTCGTTAAACGGGCCTTTCGGAAGGGCCGTGGGCGTGGGCTTCGCGACCTTCAACGTGAATGTTACTTGTGGCGTTACGGGATTTGCGACGGTTATATCGCTTTGAGTAATTTGCCCATGGATGACGGTTGTGTATGTACCGGGATTAGTCGCTAATGAGGGCGTGATCGTCAGCGCGGATTCTTGAATGCCCCAGATTACCGGTGGATTGAATGCTTCCGTGATTCCTGCGCCAAACGGTGAATCAATATAAAGTTGCATGGACGTCGCATTGTCGCATGCGTACAAAACTCCACTTTGTTGGTTTTGTATTGCGCATTGGCCGGAAATGGTGCCGGTCTGGCCCGGGCGTAGCACAATGTCGTAACCTGTTGCTGACTGGATAGAAACCACCGCCGCAGAACCCTTGCAGCACGCGATAGATCACGAGTTGGTCCAGCGATACCGCCGTACCGCACAACCCCGAGGTAATGGTGAAGCCGACGATCGCGCTAACGTAGTAATTGCGCCGGCCCATGAGCTGTTGCAGCCACGGCGTGAGCGGAATGACGATGACTGCGGCGATGATGTAACCGGTGACCACCCACGCGGCTTCATCAAAGTTGGCGCCCATGTTGCCCTGAATGGTCGGCAGCGCGACGTTGACGATCGTGGCGTCAAGCACTTGCAGCAGCGTCGCGAGCATGACACCGGTGACGATGAGCCAGCGGCGTCCGCCATATTCCACCAGGTCCGCGTGCGCGTCCACGTCTATTTCGTTGCAACTCCGCGACGCGGCGCCCTGCATGAGCCTTCCGAGCCGGTACGGGCATTCTGCCCTTTCGCGGCCTGCGGGCCATGAAGGTAGTCTGAAAGATCGATTACGGCGCTTTACTCCGCCCCACGCTCACGCGAATCGTTCGAAAACAGTTGCGGCTGCTCCAGTGCAAAGTCAGATCCGCGGCGGACGAACGAGCATTTTACTCGTGAGCCACGCGCCACGCAGCTCCGTGTTTGCTCTTCGCGCGTGTGTTGCGTGAGACGTTCGCCGGCACGCCTCTTTCTGAACTCTTCATCACGAGCGATGCTACGCGCGCGTTGCGGCTGCGATCGAGGTTCACGGTGCGCGCGTGTATTGCGGGCGACATTCAACAAATTGGATGCCGAAGCTATCATAGAAGGAGGATGTTACACTAGAGACTCAGATGTTCAACGTGGCCAGCGAACCATTAAACTCTACGATTATTCGGCTTTCCGGTGAGTACGACATTTCCAATGCCGACACGCATCTGCTATCTGAGTTAGAGGTCGCCAGAACTGCGACGCACGTCGTCCTTGATTTTTCGGACGTTTCCTACATCGACTCTAGTGGCATTACGCAGCTTGTTCGTATGCATAAACAGCGCGACGCTAATGGTTTGGCCGCAGCCCACTTAGCGGCGCTGCAACCGAATGTCAGATACATTTTCGAACTTGTTTCGCTTGACCGGTTTTTGAAAGTATTTGACACCGTTGAAGATGCTGTCGCAGCATTCGACGGGAGCCCTTGATTACCGACTGACGCGGTTTTGCGCCGTGCAAGCCGCGTTCTGTGTTGATATAAGGGCAAACACGGCGATCACGCACGTGCCATGCTTTGTGCCGATCTCAACCTTCAGTTCGCTGCAGAACTGCAGCGCGAGGAAAAGGCCGCGGCCCGACTCCGAGTACAAATCCGTCGGCACGGCAATGTGCGGAAGGAAGCCGGGTCCGCAGTCGTACACGCGCAGAAACGCCTCATCGTCCCTGAGCTCGAGTTTGACCGAGATCGGCCCGGGCGCATGCTTGACTACGTTAGATACCAGTTCGCTAAACACGATCTCCGCGCCGACGTCGCCGCACGCGAGGGCCATTGTGCGGACCGCGTGCGCGAACTGCGCGCGGACCTCTAGCGCGCGGGAAGCATCGTCGGCCGCGTATTCCCAGACGATCACGCGCGATTCTTCGCCACGGGCGTACAATTTCCTGAGTGTTCAAAGGACCTCGATGGGATGAAGCTAACTCCATCGAATGGCCGCTTTTCAAGCCGACGAAATTCGGCGTCTTCAAAATGACGCCGAGTATATGCATTTCCTCGTGGCCGCGGGCGAACTGCTCAGTTCGTCGCTCGACTATCGAAGTACCCTACGGAACGTATGTGCTGCCGCCGTAGAAGCAGTAGCGGATATTTGTATTCTCGACCTCGGTTCGGCATCCGATGTCGAACAGGTCGGTGCAGCGCACCGCGACAAGAAGCTCGAACCGCTGCTCGCCGGAGTACACGATCATTTACTGGAATCGGAAGGCCGCAGCGCGCATCCGGTCTGTCAAGTGCTCAGTACCGGGCAGGCGTTTTTTGCGCCGCAGATCGACGAGGAATGGATCAAGCGCAACGCGGCAAACGACGCGCATGCCGACTTTCTGAGGCGCATGCAGTTTTCTTCAATGATCGTCGTGCCGGTGCGATCGCAGGTTTGGGGATTGACCGGAGCACTGACACTCGCTCGCGTAAAGCCGAGCAAACCCTACGACGAAGAAGCGGTCATCTTTGCAAAGGACCTCGGTCGCCGGTGCGGCATTGCGATCGGCAAAGCGCGCCTCCATTCGCAGACCGTGGATATCGTCGCGCGATTACAGAAAGCCGCACTACCGCATGCGCTTCCGGATGTCAAAGAGCTGCGTTTCGACGTGCTGTACGAACCTGCGGACGCAGCGCTGCTGGTCGGCGGCGATTGGTATGATGCGTTCAATCTACGCGACGGCAAAATCGGGATCTCAATGGGCGATGTGTCGGGCCACGGCATCGATGCGGCTGCACAAATGTCGTCGATTCGCAACGCAATACGCATGGCGCTGGTGATGGAACACGATCTTGCAAAAGTGCTCGCAGACGCGGATTTTTTATTCGCGAACGAAGTTTCCGAAGGCACGTTCTGCACAGCGCTCATTGCAATCATCGATCTCGAAACCGCTACGATGCAGTGCGCGTCGGCCGGCCATCCCGGGCCGCTGCTGTGGACCCGCGGACGGGTTACGAGTCCGCTCGAGCAAAGATGTCTTCCGCTAGGCTTCGGCATGGTTTCAACGGACGACGTCAAGACCTCGACGATCAGTTTGGAACCGGGGTGTACCGTTGCGATGTATACCGATGGCTTGGTGGAGTGGGAGCGCGATCCGATTCGCGGTGAAGCAGCGGTGCGCAATGCGCTGCAAAATCCAAGCATACGCAATGCGACATCGCCGGCGCGCGCAATACGCGATGCGTGCATCTACGGCGCGCATGCGGACGATGTGGCGTTGCTGGTCTTTAAGTACGAACCGTAAACATTTTTCCGCACGATGTAGCAGGTAGCCCCAAAATTACAACTTGGATCGGATTACCCCGTACGGCGTTCAGCCACCGCTGTATGTTCGTTTAGAAAAAAGAACATTCGCGATCAACGTAGCGGTGATGATAAAAACGCTATCGATCGACTACGGCGAATATCAACATTGCGGCGGGCCGCGCGTTTCAAGTAGAAACATCGATTTTGCGCACTGCGCGAGTAAGAACTACCAGCACACGCAGGGACGTGCCGTTACTCGATACCTTTCTTTTCCCGTACATCACCGGAACGGTTTAGGGACGCAAGCGCGGTCGACAGAGCTGGCGCCGGTATTTCGAGCTGCGGATAGCCCGTTCTTAAGTGATAAGTCCGCAAGTTAGGCCGCCAATTCAGCGGCCGGTGACGTGAAGTATGCCGCGTCCGGCGTGCGCCCGTCAAGCGCCGAGT
>CAZERJ010000056.1:15443-18911 GCA_964514445.1 uncultured bacterium
GCGGCCGGTGACGTGAAGTATGCCGCGTCCGGCGTGCGCCCGTCAAGCGCCGAGTCGTATGCGTGCAGATAGACTTCCTCGTATTTGAGCGAGCGCCAGAATCGCTCGATGAACACGTTGTCGCGCCAGCAGCCCTTGCCGTCCATGCTGAGTCGAATTCCATGCTTCTCGCGAATGAGCTCGACAAAGTCACCGTCGGTGAACTGCGAGCCTTAATACATTAGAAAACAGGACGATTGCGGGAGCCTCCCCTAGTTGGATTCAGATAGCAATCCGTCCTAGAGGAGACTCTCTGTGGAGACTTTTCGGCCTATTACAGACGTGCCTGCCGTTTTCGCCGGCGTCGACGTCGCCAAGGAACGGCATCAGGTTCTAATCGACGTGCCCGGCAAGAAGCGCCGCGCAATCACCGTTTCGAATAGCAGATCGGGCTTTACGGATCTCGTCCGTGAATTGAAACGTCATAACCTCCCGATTCACGTCGCAATGGAAGCAACGGGCGACTATCACCGCGCACTCGCGTCATTTCTCCACCAAAATGGTATTCGGCTGCACCTTGCGTCCTCAGTGGCGACAGCAAGGACGCGCGAGGCGCTTCACAATTCTTGGGATAAGAACGATCCGAAGGACGCCCAGGTCATCTTGCACTTGCTCAAGAGCGGCACAGTTCAGGTGTTCCACGACCCGTTTATCAACGGATACAACGACTTGCAAGAACTCGCGAACACGTACTACCAGGCCGGACGGCGCAAGACTGCGATTTACAATACGTTGATGACGCATTATTTGCCCGTCTACTTTCCAGAAGCTGAAGCGTACATGTGCAGCTCTCGCAGCCCGTGGCTCATTCGCTTGCTGATCATGACACCGTGTCCGAAGGCCGTTCTGAAGTATTCGAAGAGCGCTTTCATTAAAGCTGGCAGCGCGATCGACCATCGGAAATACGACCGCGTCAGATGGCTCTCGGATTTCTATGAGGCCGCAAGAACCAGCATAGGCGTGCCCATTTCCGAAGAATCCGCGTCGATTGCGATGTTCCGCTTCGTTCTCTCGGAGTACTTACACACGTGCGATATCCGAGAACAGCTTCAGACCGCTACGCTTGAACGGCTGGGTGGCGATCAAGATTTTCGACGTCTGCAAACGATACCGGGGATCGGCCCTATTCTAGCGCTGACGATCATGGCGGAATCAGGCGATCCGCGCCGGTTTCAGCACTATCGACAGTACCTCAGATACTGCGGCTTCGATCTCTGCACCGATCAGTCAGGCCGTTTTCGCGGCTCATCACATCTCTCAAAGCGCGGGAACGGCAGACTGCGATACGCGTTCTGGATGGCCGGAGTGGTCGCGATACGCCAGCGCGAAAACTCATTCCGACTCAAATTCGAGCGCTATATGAGCACCGATCCAAAAAGTTCCGACCTAAAGCGCAAGGCGTACACTGCGGTGGCTACAAAGATGGCGCGCGTAGTGTACGGCGTACTCAAGGCCGGCGTTGATTATCGCCGCTTTCACGAGCTGGCGGTACCGAGCGGGGGAACCTCTTTGACTAGAGCCTTTGAGGCGTTAACGACCTCGTAGATCATGCTTGGGTCCCCCGCTCGGACCGAACGATGTATTAGGCACGGTAAAGGCCGTCTCGGACCTTGTGTTTTTGTTATGGTTATCGCCGAATCCAGACAGTAGCGGGGCCGCTCGGAATCTTCGACCAATCCTGCAATCGCGGGCTGAATTTCTTTTTGCGATCGCAAGTGCTTGACAACGCGATATAGCACGTGCTCGGTGTTGAAAATCTGCGGCTTACCGTACTGCGCGATCGCCTCCTCGACCGTTTCGATGCAGAAATCGGTCGTGAGTGTGTTCGAAAGGCGCCAGGCCAGCGCGCGGCGCGTTGCCCAATCGATAATCGCAAAGAGATAGAGAAAGCCGCGGCGCATCGGAATGTAGGAAATGTCCGCCGCCCAAACCTGATTCGGTTGGTCGATCGTCATGCCGCGCAGCAGGTACGGGAACACATGATGCTCGGGATTGCGCTTGGTGGTTTTCTTCTTGCGATACAGCGCCTCGATGCTCATCAAACGCATCAATCGCGCCACGTGCCGGCGGCCAACCGAGTATCCCAAGGCTTTGAGGCGATCGCGCAGCATCCGCGCGCCCATGAACGGGTAGTCCGTGTGCAGGTAGTCGATGCGGCGCATCAATTCCAAATTGGCATCCGAAATGGGAATAGGAACGTAATAGAGCGAGCTGCGTGAGAGGCCGAGAATTTGGGCTTGACGCGTCAGCGGCAGATCGTGGTCGCGATTGATCACCGCTTTGCGCTCGGACCGCCCATGCGCCCGAGCGCTTTTTCTAAAAAATCATTTTCCAGCGTGAGCTGGCCGATTTTCGCATGCAACTTCTCGACGTCGACTTCCTCGGTCTTCACGCTGCTGCCGTCGAATGCCAACGTGACGTTTTCCAGAAGCTGCTGCTTCCATTGCGTGACCTGGTTGGGATGGACGTCGAACTTTTTCGCCAACTCCGCGACGGTGAGTTCGCCTCGAACCGCCAGAAGTGCAACTTTCGCCTTGAATGCCGGTGAGTGGTTCCGGCGTGAACGTCGTGCCAAGATCTGCTCCTATTCGCAGGGCTTATTCGCCCTGAAGGGAGCGGAGTCATCACTTAAGAGGGTGTCCGACTATCCGAGGCCAGCTCTGCAGCGCTTCGGCGATGTGCACGTCATTGCGAGGTCGCAACAGGGTTTGCGTTTTGTTGATCGGCGAGCATACTAATGCCGAATTTGGCTGCTATAGCCACGCGGCGTTCGGGAACCGGCTCGTTTGCCGCTTCCGCAAAAAACTTCTCAATGCCGGCAGGCGTGAACGTGAACATGATTCGGCCCGGCGCTGGTCCTACGTTGCAATAACGGTGTGGCACGTTGCGGGGCGCGAAGACAAACGTTCCCGGTCCGCCGCGCACCGTTTGATCGCCACAGATAAATTCGAAATCGCCTTGCAAAACATAATACGCCTCGTTTTCGATAGCGTGTACGTGGAGCGGTGGTCCGCCGCCCGCTACGATGGATGCCTCTATAACGGTTAGCGCGCCGTCGGAATTGTCCGCTGCCGCTTTGATGCGCATCGTCTGATCTGCCGTTGCAATACATGCGCCTTCACCGGCCGCCACGTGTACGAATGTGCCCATCGATGCTCCCTCAATGCTCGCCTATTCGTTGGATTGCGTTGCGCATGCGCACCCGATCATATCGGTTTTCTGCAAGCGCATGAAGCACAATGGCGAGCGCAGCGTCCGTTTACAGACAAACATGCCATTATGTCCATTAGCGGTAATATGTTATGCTTAAGGTCGTCGACCGCATTGAATTATTCGTCGAGGTAACCGTGACCGGATCGGAGTTGTACGGCATACACGCTGCGCAGTATGCCGAGATGAACGAAAGCAAAGCCGTCTACGTCGAATACG
>CAZERJ010000057.1:0-18704 GCA_964514445.1 uncultured bacterium
GAGCGCCGCCCTGTCACGGCGGAGGTCGTGGGTTCGAGCCCCATCAACGTCGCCATCTTTGAAGAAGCCCCGGTGCGTTTCCCGCCGGGGCTTCTTTCGTTCCTCACACGCCGGTTTCGCTTCTTACATGCTGCCGTTGTCTCGAGCGGCACGCCGCAGCGCGACGACTTCTTGCAACGCTTGCCACATGGAAGTCACGAACGCACCTACTAGGTCGATGTACTGGTCTTTGTCGATCATTCCGTACTTGATATACGACCCTTGCTGTTCCAAGAAATCGCAGACCCGTAGTTCGGGATGTTTGCGTCTATCCGTGTTGACTTCGAGCAGCCCTCTGACGAACGGGCTATCGCGAAGTTTGGACGCTAGATCGTGCTCGATAAATGCGACCGCGTCTGAATGTCGTCGCTTTCAAAGACGGCCGAGAAATGAAGTAGTCCTGTGAGTTGGTTTGCGGCCCGTATGTGGCGTAGCTGAACTAAGGCGGCAAACGCAGTGGCCGCTATAACAATAAGTGTGCCGGCTGCAGCAACAGCGGACACCGATTCCGGACTCATGAACGAAATTTCCGCGAAGCGCTCGTTCCGGTTCTGTCGCGGCGCAGGTCGTGCGCTCGGGCCCATCAGCGTCGCCGCCTTTGAAGAAAAGCCCTGATTCATCGGCGGCTTTTGCTGTTTCTTGGTGTTAGGTTTAAAACGAGTGCGCGGCGCCTCGGCGCCAAGCAGCCGGCTCGGTTTCGTGGCGGGACTTAGCCGTTTGGATCGAAGGTTACGTGAAAGTCGAACGAGCCCGGAACTTGTTTGCAGTCTTTCACCGCTGGAAGGTAGGTTGACGCGTACGCCGCATCGAGCGAAGCTCGGTCCAATAAAAGGTCGCGCGAGCTTTGCTTTACCGACGCAGACACGACGTGCCCATCGGCGGAAAGGTTTACCGTCACAATAACTTCTACCGCATCGAGAGCGTAGGCGGCCCGTGGATAATTTGGCGTGACGGACGTCAGAACATCTGCATTAACGTTACGCCATTCGCAGTTTGCGCCGGAAGGTTTGTGGGCCGCAAGCACCTGAGGGCGTGTAATCGTTGTAATCGACTCGATGTAGTTCCACTCGCGGTTGTGTAACGCTGGGTAGTTTTGTTCAAAAAATCCGTCGACGGTGAGCGGAAAGGGTTTCCAAACGTCTTTTCGCATCTGATCGAGGTCTTCATATGCCTCGAACGGTCGCAAAATATTATTCGTAGCCGCAACGCTCAAAGAATGCAGCGCCGCGACATATCGCGCGAGCGTGTAGTGCGGCGGATCACATTGTTTGTCTTGAATATACCAGGGCGTGGCGGCTAAACTTTCGATTCCCGTGCCGTAGTAGCGCCGCGCCGCAGATGGGTCGTGTTGCGAAAAAGCCGACTCTGCTTTTGAAAATAGCGCATCCGCTGTGCGAACAGCTTCCATATCGGCGCAAAGCGCAGCAGCCGCGAAAAGGATCGAGCCGATCACGAGCGGTTCGACGGCCGGCGATTTGCCATGGCGAATGGTCCGGCGCGTCCGCCGGTGTTTCCTTTCACGGCCAGTTGCAACGATTTGCTAGGCTAATGACATGGGCGCACCCGACTATACTGTTCGTCGTGCAGGCGAAAATGACGCCGCGGGGATCGTGCGATGGTTTCCAACGCACGAAAGCGCCGTTTTGTGGGGCGGTGGCGACGTCCCGAAGCCACTTACGGCGCAGTGGTTGCAAGCACAATTCCGCTCGCGCCGGTATTACGTTCTCGTCGATCGGACCGGCCAGGTCTGCGGTACGTTTTCGTTGCGCCGCATCGGCGATGAACGCATGCACCTCAGCCGATTCGGCATCGATCCGGCGTTGCGCCGGCGCGGTCTAGGAAAATTCATGCTCGGCACCGCGAGCGACTTGGCTCGCACGGACGGGGCGACGCTATTCACGCTTGTAGTTTATGAGCACAATGCCCCCGCGCGGCGCCTCTACGAGAGCTGCGGCTTCGTACCGTCGCACGAGCAGCACAAACTGGACCCGGATCAGGTGCTCATGGAGCTGCGCCTGTAGCGCTAGTCGCCACGCGCAGTAAACCCGGGGTTGGGCGCGCCACCCTCCGGCAATTTCCCGGTGCCACCGGTGGTCGTTTCCGGATTGTCCGTTACTTTGGCTTCCTTTTGAAGCGACGCATCATCTTCGTCGCTCTTGGGCTTGCGCATGTTGTCGTCCATGGCAGTATCATGCCCGTGTTGTGACGTATCGTCACGCATGCGGCGACTTACATCGGTATTCATTATTACATGCGTAGCGCTCTTCGGTGCCGCGCGGTCCGACGGCGCACTGCAATCGCAATTGCAGCAAATGACTGCCGGCTACGGCGGCAAGGTTGCGTTGTTCGCATCGGACACGCATGGACACACGGTCGCCATCAATGCGGACACTCCGGTACCGACGGCTTCCGTCATCAAGCTCGCTGTGCTGTTCGAAGCGCTCAAGCAGATCCAAGCCGGGACAGCGCGCTTCGACGATCGCCTGACGATGACGGCGCAAGATCCGGTTGAAGGTTCGGGTGTGCTTGGACAGTTCGATACGCCGATGCAGCTCACGTTCAAGGATGCGCTCACGATGATGGTTATCGTTAGCGACAACACCGGGACGAATCTCGCGATCGATCATCTGGGATTGCAAAACATCGACCGCCGCATCCAGTGGCTTGGACTGCGTAATACGTGGCTGTATAAGAAAGTGTTCCGTCCCGCGCCGCCCGATGCGCCGAGCGATCAAAAGCAATTCGGCCTCGGTAAAACGACGGCTCGCGAAATGGCATCCCTCATCGAGCGCTTTAACACGTGCAACCTGAACGCACCCGGCACAACGGCGCCGCCCTCGCCGGCGGATCGCAAACTGTGCGATACCGCGCTGGCGATGCTAAAAAATCAAAGCGATCGTGATGCGATTCCGCGCTACCTCTCGCAAGCGGTGGCAAATAAAACCGGTGCGCTCGACGACGTGCGAAACGATGTCGGCATTGTCTACGCTAAGAGCGGAGCGATCGTCATTTCGGCCTTTACGTGGGACAACACCGATCAGCGGTGGACGCCGGAAAATGCAGGGCAAATGCTGATCGCCCGCGTGGCTCAAAGCATCGTCAACGCTTGGCAGTAAGTTTGGGTGCGCCGCGGTTATCGAACCTTGGCAGCCTCTTGCGCTTTGAAGCGGGTTTCCATGGCGGTGCCGATGTTGATCAGCAGCGTCCGCGCTGTCGCTGAAGCAATTTTCGATCCGGCGATCAAGTCGAACGCGTGACCGAATGCACCAAGCGGCGGTTCGTATTCGCCTCGCAGCTCCAATAACGCGCGTTCGTATGATTCGTCCGCGCGCACCGTCAGATCGCCGGTGAAATCAGGATAAGGTCCGCCGTCTTCAGGCGTCCAGCTGACGTGCCACGGCTCGTCCAAATGCATCCGATCGTGCGAGAGCCGATAGCGAACGAGCACCGTCTTTTCCTCATCGCCGATGATGCCCAGCGGAGCGATTAGCGGCAGGCGTTGCGCCTGCGGCATTCGTGAGGCCGCTTCGAGCGTTTGATGAAGAAATTCGCGCGCTTGAGCATACGGGCACTTCACCGCGCAGCGCTCGTAAATCGTCGTCATGGGTCCAATGTACTATCGACGGGAGAATCGCGAGGGAACCGTGTCTTCTTCAGGTCTTCACAATTGGCGCATCCCGCGTGACTACCATCATGACTAATGTGGAAGCAAATCTTACTTCCTGTTGACCGCTTGCCATGCGCAAAACGGGCGCTGCATGTTTCGCTTGACGTAGCGGAGCGTCTGGTCGTTGACGATGACGCACGCACCGCCGGTCGGGTGTTGCTCGCACTATAGCGGAGGTAGAGCGGACCGGGCCGAACGTGACGTTTGCGGTGGATTACGTAGTAAACATTGGCGATCTGCACTTCCACAGTTTGCTGGAAGCCGTGCCGGATGCAATGGTCGTAGTCGATTCAGACGGGGCTATTGCGTTCGTGAACTCGCACGCCGAAGAGATGTTTGGCTTTACGCGGTCTTACCTCGTGGGACGGCCGGTTGAGTTTCTCATGCCCGAACGGTTCCGGACGATCCACGTGCACCATCGCAATTCATTCGGACACGAGGCACGCGTGCGTCCGATGGGCGCAGGTTTGCGATTGTTCGGCTTGCACCAGAGCGGCCAAGAATTTCCGGTTGAAGTGAGCTTGAGCCCGGTTCAAACCGAAGCCGGCTCGTTTGTATGTGCGGCGATCCGCGACGTGACCGAACAGCGGCGCATCGAGCACGAGCTGCGCCAAAAAAATGAAGCGATCGAGAGCGCTAACGAGGCCAAGAGCCGGTTCTTGGCCAGCATGAGCCACGAATTGCGTACGCCGCTCAACGCAATCGTGGGTTTTACCGGAACGTTACTCATGAAACTTCCGGGCCCGCTTACGTCCGAACAAGAGCAACAGCTTGCGATCATCCAGTCGAGTGCACGCCATTTACTTTCCCTGATCAACGACATGCTTGATATTGAAAAGATCGAGCTGGGCAAACTCCAGGTGCATCCCGAGCCGGTGGTGCTGGCCACTGTTTTGCGCGATATTCACGCCTCACTGCAATCGATGGCGGTAGAAAAAGGCTTGACGTTTGAAGTCGACGTCCCTGACGAGTGGCTCACTCTCATGACGGATCGCCGCTCGCTGCAACAGATTCTTATCAATCTCGTCAATAACGCCATCAAATATACCGATGCGGGTAGCGTTCGCGTGAGCGTCGCTACAGGTCAGGCGACGGGGACCGTGGTGATCACCGTCAGCGATACGGGAATCGGTGTTCGCGAGGAGGATTTGCCGCGCTTGTTTCAGGCGTTCGAGCAACTCGACTCATCGTCGACGCGCCGCTTTCAAGGCGCAGGCCTCGGATTGTTCTTGAGTCAGCGTCTCGCGCTTTTGCTCGGTGCGCGCATCGAATGTGCAAGTAAACCGGGCGTAGGCAGTACGTTCGCGCTCGTTTTTCCGCCGAAGTAGAGCTTCGTGTCGAGGATCCTGGTTGTCGAAGACAATCATGCCAGCCTGGAACTCATGCTTTACCTGCTGCGCGCGTTCGGGCACCAGGCGAGCGGCGTCGCTGATGCTATCAGCGGTTTCCAAGCTGCGCAGGAATCAAGATTCGACGCCATCATTTGCGACATACTCATGCCGGATGTCGACGGTTTTCATTTCATACGCGTCGTGCGCAACGATCCCGCTCTCAGCGACGTTCCGGTCATCGCCGTAACTGCACTGGCGATGCCCGGCGATCGTGAGCGGCTGATCGCCGCGGGATTCACGGGTTACATTCCAAAACCCATCGATCCTCAGACATTCGCGCAGCACATCGAAGGACTAACGCGCCGGCGCGTTGCCGAGCCGGCCCTAAACGGCGGCGGTCCGACGATCCTCACCGTCGATGACGTCCCGGTGAACCTCGACGTAATTCGCGGTACGCTGGCGCCGTTCGGTTACCGCCTCATCGAAGCTTACAGCGTGTATAGCGCTGAGCGCGAGCTCGAAAATATGAAGCCGGATCTCGTATTGTGCGACGTGCACATGCCGGACGGTGACGGTTTTGAGCTGTTGGCGAAAATGAAATCGCAGCCGCGCTTGCGGGAAATCCCGTTCATTTTTCTTACCTCGACCGCTTGGCCCTCGGGGGAAAAGCAGCGGGGCTTGGCATTGGGCGCGCGTAGTTTCGTCGTGCGTCCAATCGATCCGCAGCAGTTGCTCGGAGAAGTCCGTATGGCGCTGAACGAAGGCGGGCGTGTCTAAAATATTGATCGTCGACGACGAGGCGGTGAACCGGCTGCTGCTCGTCAGCATTCTGCAAAGCGCCGGTCACGAAACGCTTGAAGCGGCCGATGGAAACGATGCGTTGCGCTTAGCCAAGGATGCGCGGCCGGACCTCGTGATCGTTGACCTGTACATGCCGGGAATGGACGGCGCGGAGCTCGTGAAAGCGTTGCGCGCCGACGGTGGCGTAAGTGGTACAAACATTGCGCTCTACACGAGCACGCGCACGGACATGCTGCTCGGGGACTTTATGGAAATGTACGGCATCAAAGCCATCATTCCGAAACCGGGTGAACCGCCCGACGTATTACGCAGCGTCCAAGACGCACTGGCGTCGTGATTGAGAAGAAGCTGGGAATGCTTTACTTCACCCCGCGTTCCAAAGCGGACCGTACGATGGGCCTCATGAATTGCGTTTCCCGGTGGTGTTCGTTTGACGGACCGCTTGCTGCTGCGTTGGCGGATGAGGTTCGATATCGGTAGCGTGAAACGGATCCTTGTCGTAGACGATGAGCCGCAGATCGGCGAGGTGCTCGGCGCGTACTTGAAACAAGAATCGTTCGATCCCGTCGTTCTTGGAACCGTAAATTCGGCAGTTGCCGAGATCGAACGTCATCCACCCGATATGATGATCTTGGATATCACGCTGCCCGACGGAAGCGGTCTGGACATTCTGCGCAAGACCGCAAAGGCCGGACGTATTCCCACGATTATGCTGACGGCTCGCAGTGAAGAAATCGATCGTATCGTGGGCCTAGAACTGGGTGCGGACGATTACATCGTCAAGCCGTTTTCACCACGCGAAGTGATCGCAAGGGTTCGCGCGGTCCTGCGCCGTGCCGCCGCGCAAAATGCAGCCGAGCATCATGCCCATAACGTCATACGCATCGGCGAACTCGAGATCGACGAAGGTGCGCACGAAGTACGCATGCGCGGCGGACAGATCTCGATTACGCCGGCGGAATTTCGCATTCTCTTGCTTCTGGCGGAAAACGCCGGCCAGGTGCTGACGCGTGCGCAGCTTCTCGATCTGCTGCACGATGACGGTTCCATCTTCGAGCGGACTCTCGACCGCCATATCAATAATTTGCGGCGGAAGATCGAACCCGACGCATCGGAACCAACATATATCTCGACGGTTTACGGCGTCGGCTACCGGATGCGCAAACCGTGAACGACGAGACGCTGCTGCACGCGATCGATCTCGCGATCCTTGGTGAATGGGAAGCGGCCAAAGAGCAGCTGCGCGCCATCGAGGGCGGGATCAGTTCGCGATTGACGGAGCTGATCGTACGCCAGCAAGCGCGCGAGAGCGAACAGGCGCGTAGCAGCGCGCTCGCGCGTCACGAGATCGGCAACGCGCTGTCGATTGCGCGTGCGAACATCGAGGGCATGGCCGACGGCATACTCGACGTTTCGCAACAACGCCTGAACGGAATTGCCGCGGCGCTTGCGAGTGCGGGACTGCTTTTGACCGATGGAGTCAACGACGATCACGGGCAGCGTGCTCACGTGGACGCTGGCGACGAAACCACACCCGTCAAACAATTAATTGGCGACCAAGTCGCGATGGTCAAGCGGATCGCGCAAGCGAAGAATGTCGTGGTAGAGGACGACGTTGCCGAAAAAGATTCCACGTTTCACGGGGACGTTCACCGCGCCGGCCGGCTTTTGCGCAACGTGCTGTTGAACGCCGTCCGCTTAACGCCCCCCGGCGGTGGGGTGCGGCTCCTCACGTACGATCCGGCAAGTGAACTCACGCTATCGATTGTCAATCCCGATCGCGAAGCGGCATCCGTAGAAGCAATACCGGTCGCGCAAGCCGTGGCGCCGAATAGTCACGTTGTAAATTCATCGCCGAAGGCCGTTACGATCCTCGTACAGTTTCCGTAGCGAACCGCTTCGGATCGAAAAGCGAAATGTCGGCAGACGTCTGGCCGTCAAGCGCTAGATCCGCCAAAATCTCACCAATGACCGAACAGAATTTGAACCCGTGCCCCGAGAAACCGCAGGCGAGGATAACATTCGCTTCGGATGGCATTTCACCAATGATGAAATGCTCGTCGGGCGTGACGGTGTACATGCATGGCTCAGAGCGAACGTAGGCACTCAGCGGTGCGGTAAATGTTTCGCCGAGCGCTGCTTCGATGGCCTCAATTTCCTGCGGCCGCGTGCGATCGTCGTGCTCGCCGGGATTGCGCAAGAAGTCCCCGGAGTGGTGAAATGCTGCTTTTACACCCTCACCGAAGTCGGGGAAACCATACAGCAAGCGCGGTAAATCCGGGCGCTGAACCATGAACACGTGCTTGGGCGCATCGTCCGGCCGCATTGAAAACCAGTGCTGCACGTTGCGTTCTATGCGCACCGGAAACTGCGCGAATTGCGCGATCCACGGGCCGGCAGTAATGATAAGCCGCTCGCACGCGAGTGTCGTGCCGTCGCTCAATTGCAGTTCCAGCGTCTTGTGGCGCTTGATGGCGGTTACCGAAACGCCGAACCGCGCTTGCGCGCCGCAGGCAACGGCGCGGCGCAGGTGTTCGCCCACGCAACGCTCCGGAAACAACGCCCCAACAGTCGGCTCGTAGACGGCGATTTCGTTTTCACGCACCCGCAGCTCGGGAAAGCGGCGAAGAGACTCGTCCGGCGTTAAGACCTCGTGCGAAATGTTGTAGCGCCGCGCCGCGCGCAGATTGCCGGCAATGAGATCCGCCTGCGGATCGCCAATCGCAACGCCACCGCATAACGTCCATAGCGATTCCACGGCGTCACGATCCAGTTCGTCCCAAAGTTCGTATGCGCGTTGCAAAAGCGGCACGTAACGATCGTCTTCGTAATACGCTTGCCGGATAATACGCGAGCGCCCGTGCGAGGAGCCCTTGGTATTCGCGGGTCCAAACTGCTCGATCCCTATCGCACTTGCACCGCGTCGTGTGACATGATATAACGCGGCACTCCCCATGCCGCCCAGTCCGATCACCGCAATCGTCACAATGCGCTCGCTTTCATGCATTCTTGCAGTATGAGACGCCGCACGAATCAGGTCTTTCGCATCGCCGTTGCCGGATCACTTGCCGTGCACGCGATTATTGCTGCTGTCGTTCATTCGCATCCTATCGAAGCTGCGTCCGAACCGCCTCACACGCCTGCTACAATCACTCGTATTTCGCTGCCGAAACCAACGCCCACGCCCGTTCGGCCCAAACCGCGCGTGACGCAATCGCATTCGCGGACATCGCCGATCGCGCATCGTCCACGGGTAAATCTTGTCCACGTAACGACTACGGCAAGAGGCAGCACTAATGTTTACGTCGTGCCCTCGCAGGCGCCGGGCATTCCTGAGCCTCCCAGTGATGCGACTCTGGGACCGGAAGCGACGCAAGCACCTGCAACGCCGTCACCCTCGCCAACAGCAACGCCGAAACCCGCATGTAGTGCGCCTGATGTGCCGGCGCGGGCGATTGACGCGATTACGCCTCCAGCGCCACCGGATGCGCAAGGTGCGCAGGGCCAGGTGAAAGTGCGCGTCGATCTCGATGCACAAGGCAACGTGACCGGCACGGCACCGTATTCGTCGTCAGGAAATCCGCTGCTCGACATGGCAGCGGTGCGCGCCGCCAGGGGCAGCCGCTACGCGCCCGAACAACGCGATTGTAAGAACGTTCCGGGTTCGTACTTGTTCACCGTAGATTTTCAGGAGTAATGCATGCCTCGAGCCGCCGCCCTCGTCTCACTCATACTTCTTTGCTTTTCCATCGCATCCGTGAGCGCGGCGCCGCTGCCGGCATCAACCTTCTCGTACAATGCAAGCGCGCCGATGGAACTGCAAGTACGCAACACATCGGTGCAAGGCGAAGTGCGGCGTCAAGATGTGTCGTTTGCCTCGCCGCGCGGCGGACGCGTCCACGCGGAGATTATCTCGCCCGCGAACGCTTCCGGCCGCAATCCCGGCGTGCTGTTCGTGCATTGGCTCGGCGACAAACCTGATACAACGAACCTCACGGAGTTTCTGCCTGACGCATTGGCGCTCGTCAAAGACGGCGTGACGTCGGTACTCGTCGACGCGATGTGGTCGCAGACGGATTGGTTCACAAAAGTGCGAAGCACGGCGACGGATTATCAAGCATCGATCAAGCAGGTGATCGATCTGCGGCGTGCGCTGGATCTCTTACTCGCGCAGCCGAACGTCGATCGTGGGCGTATTGCGTACGTCGGGCATGATTTCGGCGCGATGTACGGCGCGGTGCTCAGCGGCGTCGATGAGCGACCGTCGTACTACGTGCTGATGGCCGGTACGACGACGCTGAGCGAATGGTATTTGCTCGGCAAGAAACCGCGGAACGTGCAACCGTACGTCGAGCAAATGTCACCGCTCGATCCGCTGCCGTATTTGTCGCATTCATCCGCGCAGGCGTACTTCTTTCAATTTGCTGCAAAGGACGCGTACATTTCACCGCAACACGAACAGCAGTTCTTTTCCGCCGCACCCGTGCCGCGCCTAATGGGCGTGTACGGTACGGACCACGCGTTAGCATCGCCCGCAGTACAGATGGACCGCTTGGCTTGGCTGCGGGCGCATTTGCTTTAGGGCAGGGTAAGAGGCCACCATAGCGAATCCAGGGCGGTCGCCATGGAGGCGTTTTTGCCAAGGTAGCTCAGTTGGTAGAGCACACGCCTGAAAAGTGTGGTGTCCGGAGTTCGATTCTCCGCCTTGGCAAATCGTTCAATAAAACCGTCGATTTTCGACGGTTTTATTTTATGCGCCACCCTGTTGGCACGCTTCAACGTTAGAGTCATTGGATGAGACGAGAACCAATATGTCCGCGATGTGATACACCCAAGAAAGTATTGTCGAGCGGCATCCTGCGCTGCCCACATTGCACGCGCATTTGGAATCGCGAGTATTACCACAAGAGTCCGAAGCGGCGTGATCTGCAGCGCCGTAATTATATCGAAAGAAAATAGGCGTTACAATAGAGCGGCTTGAACAGATGTTCATCGAACAGCAGCAGTCCTGTGGAATATGCGGCCTTCATTGGCTTCAATGCAAGCCATCAAAGCGTTCGCGTTATGAATTGGTGTTCTTGCAGCGCCTGTACGTCGACCATTGCCATACTACTGGGCGGATTCGCGGTTTACTTTGCAACAATTGCAACATCGCGATTGGGATGCTCAACGACGATCCGGCCCTCTTTGATGCGGCGAAGGACTACGTCATTCGCCACCAACAACCTGAAGTGTGAAGAAAGGCCCGAGTAATCTCGGGCCTTTGGATCATTTTCACTTGCGCGCCTAAACCGCGGCGCTTGTCACTGAATCGGAAGCAGCCGTTTCATCCTTCGTTGCGCTTTGTGGTTGTTGCGTCTGAGCTTGTTGCGCTTGTTCGCGTTGTGCCAGGATCAGCAGCGCTGCGGCGATGCCGCCCACCAGCGAGATCCAGCCGTGCATTGGACGAAGCCGCTGGCGCCAGCCCAGCAATTCGTCCAGCGAGTATTCGCCGTAGCCTTCATTGGCGAGCATTAGCGCGTTGAGCACGTACATCGTGTTCATTTCGAAGCCGCCGCCTTGGTTCCAGTAGCCTTTTGGCCGGTGAACCGTTTCGACGGCAACTGCCTGAATGGAAAGCAGCAGCGCCGGTCCGATTGGGCCCAACACTCCCAGCGCGATCATCAAGCCGGATGACATTTCGCCGGCCGCAAGAAGCGGTGCATACACCGAGCCCGGTTTGAAGCCAATTTGTTCCATCATACCGGACGTGCCTTTGAGTCCGGGACCGCCTTGCACGCCGAACATTTTTTGCGCGCCGTGCATCGCCATCGATCCGCCGAGCGCGATGCGCGTTGTCAAAAGAGCAAGAGACCGGAGGGATGAATCGATATTCATAGCTTCCGCATTGTTCCCGTCTACACGGGGGATAATTCCGGGCCGATCGAATCATACCAATCGCTTACTCGTTTTTTTTCATGCGATCGCCACGTGCCAAGTTGAGTGCCACGCGATCCGCGAACCTTTGGTCGGGAAAATGCGCCGGCTTTCGATTCCTGAGAACCCGTGATGACATAATCAAACCGTGTATTTGCAATGCGCGGATCGTTGACCGTTTTGATGCGCGATCGCGCGGGATATCGATGCCGGCAAGTTGTGCGATGTAACCGCAACGGCAAACGGCGTAAATCTACTTTCGGCCCGCCTGCATCTCCAAATGACGAGCAGCAAACGAAGCAAAAGAAGGCCTCAGGCTAACAAGTAGCCTGAGGCTTTTGCGGTGCTTAGAGAGGTTGCTTAGTGGCGGGCCTGACGGCGTACCGAGCGCAGGGTGACGCGAACCGGGGTGCCGGCCGCGACGACCATGTTCGCACGGTTATTCTTGGCGATCAAGAATCCGCCGACCGCGCCGATGATGCCGCCGCCCGCGGCATGGAAGATCGTTTTCGCAAGCATATTGCCGACGAGCATACCGCCGACGGCACCGCCTGCTTCTTTCAGCGCGTTGTTTTTCGTTTGCGCCTGCATACCGGTCACGACGCCGTCAACGGCGTACGTCGATCCGTCAGCGAGAACGAGTTTGGTGAAGGTGATGCCCAGGCGCGCCGGCCGGCCTTGGCCTGCGCGTTGCACGGACGTCACCGTACCGTAGAGACGGCCGCTGGTAACGGCATTGTTTTCCGAAAAGACGTGGTTTGCTATGACCGGCTGTCCGACGTAGGCGTTGGCCGTGTCAACGCCGGTGGTCAATGTTCCGGCGAGTTGCATGCCCGCATACGGAGCCGCACTTGCCGGAGCGATGGTGAGCATCGAGGCTGCGAGGGCCGCGACTGCTAAAAAAAGACGCATTTAGTGGAGTTCTCCTTTCGCGGCTACTACATACCCAAAAACCGATTCGGCGGCTGCCTCGCCGCTTGCAATGCAGTCCGGAACGCCGACGCCGCCGTACGCGCAGCCGGCGAGCGCTAAACTGCCCATTTCAGACGCGCGAGCGAAAAGCGAGCGAACGGTTGATTGGTGTCCGACCGCGTATTGCGGCAACGCGGCATGCCATCGCACGACGCACGCGTCCTGTGGTGCGCCCGAGATCGCAACGTATCGCTTTAGCGCACTGTGCGCCGCGGCAATCAGCTCGCCGTCATCCAAACTTACCATCTCCGGCTGCAACGCACCGCCGGCGAAGGCACGAATAAGCACATGATCGTCGTCGCTGCGGTTCGCGTATTTCTGCGATGCGAACGTCGCCGCGGTGATCGCGGATCGCTCGATTGCCGGAACGACGAACCCCGACCCGGCGGGCAAAGAGACCGCGCCTTTGCCATACACGAGATTGATCGCAGCGATCGAATTGCAGCGGATTTGCTGCAATTCATCTGCGATGCGCGCGCCGGCCGATGCCAGGACCCTCGCCGCAGCGGGCGCTTGCAGCGCACAGATCAGGGCGTCTGCTTCATCAGGCTGCGCATCTCTCACGCGAATACGCCAAGCGTCTTGCTTTTTTTCGACAGCATCCACGTGCGCGTTCGTCTTGACCATCGTGCCGATGCGCTGTAACAATGCGTCAACCAGCGTGCCGGTACCATCGCGAAAGCTCACGAGCTCCGGGCGCTTCACCGCCGCGCCTCGCATTGCGATCAGTAGACTGCGATGCTCGCGCTCGTACTGGAGGAACTGCGGCAGCGCCATCTGCATCGACAGCTGCTCCGGATCTGCGGAATAGATGCCGCCAACGAGCGGCTGCGCCAACCGTTCCAACACTTCACGCCCAAGGCGGCGTCGAACGAACGACGCCAAACTTTCATCGTCCTGCGATCGTCGCCGCGGAACGAAAGCTTCGCATGCTGCGCGTAGCAGTCCGCCGGGCGAAAAGAGTCTGCTGCCAACGAGTGCCGGTATCGAGCGCGGCATAAAGAGCCGGAAATCAGGCGGAATGCGATGCAGCCGCCCTTGCAGCGCGACGTATGCGCCGCGCTGCTGCATTTTAATGATGCGTTCCGCAATGCCGAGGCGATCGATCAGACGGCGCGCTGCGGGTTTGTCGATCACTATCGAATCCGCGCCCAGCTCGAAAAGCTCTGCGCCGCTACGAACCGTTCGCACGCATCCACCGGCGCGGTCTGAGGCTTCATACACCGTAATCTGAGTCATGATGCCGCGTTCGCGGCTTAATTCCATCAGACGATGCGCGGCCGCTAGACCCGTGATGCCGCCGCCGAGAACGGCTATGCGAGGCACGCTTGTACGGCTTCTGCCAACGCGCCGATGAACGCGGGATGATCGTTGAGCGCAACAGCACGCGACATTCGGATGCCCACTTCGTCTGCAACTGCGGCCGCTGCAACGTCGAGATCGTACAGCACCTCGACGTGATCGCATAAGAAGCCTACGGGGTCGACGACAACTTCCCGTACCCCTTGCTGCGCGAGATCGCGCAGCAAATCGCCCACGTCCGGCTCGAGCCACGGTTCTTGCGGCGAACCGCTGCGGCTCGTGTAGGCGATGTGCCAACGCGGCGCGCCGGCCGACCGCGCGATCAATTCGGCGGAACGGTGCAGCTGCTCTGTGTATTCGCTGCGCTGCGCCATCGCCACGGGAATGCTGTGCGCGGTAAAAACGAGCGGCACCGAATCGAACGACGATTGCCCGAGCGAGCGTAGCGCGTCGCGAACGCGATCGACGTGCGCGGCGATGAAGCCGGGATGCTCGAAAAGCGGCGCGCTAAACGTTGCGCGGGGAAAGAGCTCGGCATATTTTTCCCAGCTCGCTTCGCTCTGATGTGCAGCAAGGATCACGGCAATCGTTTCGCCGTCGTCCCGCGCGGCGATCTCTGAAATGTACGGTGCGGTAAAACGGTACGCTGTCGTGACCGGCAGATCGACACCGCGTGAGCGAAGCTCCGTTTGCAACGCTGCGGCTTGACGGCGCGTAAGCTCGTTGAACGGCGAGCGGCCGCCGATAGCGTCGTAATTGCGAACGACTTTTTCCAAGCGCCCGGGTGGAATGGGACGTCCGGCCGCGATGCGATTCAAAAACGGCCGTACTTCTTCGGGCGTTTCAGGCCCGCCGAAGCCCAAGAGAACGACCCGCTTCACCGTACGCTGAACTCGTGCACGGCGTCGATTAGCGTGAGGACGTTGTCAACCGGCGTTTCCGGCAAGATGCCGTGACCGAGATTGAAGATGTGTCCCGGCCTTCCCGCGGCGCGGTTCAAAATGTCACGGACCTCGCCGCGAATAACGTCGCGGTTGGAAAACAGCAGCACAGGATCGAAGTTTCCTTGCACCGCTGCATCGTGACCAACGCGTTCCCACGCCTCGTCGAGATCGACGCGCCAATCCAAACCGATGACCTGGCCTCCCGCCTCCCGCATGAGCGGCAACAAACTTCCCGTCATCGTTCCAAAATGAATCACGGGAGTGCCGCTACGCACCGAAGAGATGACGGCGCGCGAATGCGGCAGAACAAACCGGCGGTATTCTTGCGGTGAGAGCACTCCGACCCAGCTGTCGAAGATCTGCACCGCATGCGCGCCTGCGTCGATCTGCATATTCAAATACTCTGCCGTAATGGCGGCGATCTTCGTCATGAGCGCATGCCAGGCTGATTCGTTTGCGTGCATCATCGTCTTGGTCGCAATGTAATGGCGCGAACCGCCGCCTTCGATGGCGTATGAAGCGACGGTAAAGGGCGCTCCGGCGAAACCGATGATGGGCGCTGTGCCTTCAAGATCGCGCCGCACGAGCGATACCGTTTTCGCGACGAATCCCAGTTCGGCCGCCACGTCGAACGTCGCAATGCGCGCAACGTCATCGGCGCCGCGGATCGGGCGTTCGATGCGGGGCCCGTCGCCCTTCTCGTAGTGCAGGCCCACGCCCATCGGCACGAGCGGCAAAAGAATATCCGCGAAAATAATTGCTGCGTCCACGCCCAGACGGCGCACCGTGTCTACGGTGACTTGCGCTGCAGCATCGGAATCGCGACAGAGTTCTAAAAACGAAAACCGGTCGCGCACGCGGCGGTACTCGGGAAGATATCGCCCGGCCTGGCGCATCAGCCACACGGGCGTGTACGGCACGGCCTCGCGGCGGCACGCCAGTAAAAATGGATAGTCCTGCACGAAATTTGCCCTTCCGTACGCTAATCCGGGGAGCCTGGCATCCGATACAACTAAGGTATGCTGCTGCGTATTTTAGCCTTCATTCTCGCACTGGCGCCGTCGGCCGCACTGGCCGCGCCCACGCTGCACGTCGGTTCCGATATCTCGTATGCACCGCTCGAGTTTTATGCGCCGCATAGCAAACAGGTGCAAGGGTTCGATTACGATCTTGCTGTTTTGCTGGCGCAAACGCTTGGCCAAGAAGCCGATTTTCGCAACCACGACTTCAACGATCTGCTCAAAGCGGTAAAAGCGGGACGTTTTGATTTTGCCGTATCGGCGATTTCCGATACGCGTGTGCGTTCAAAGCAGGTCGACTTCATCGATTACTTCTTGGCCGGCAGCGGCATCTTGGTCCAAGCCGGCAACCCGCGTCATATCTTCAATCTGGGCAGCGTGTGCGGCATGAGCGTCGACATGCAGCGCGGGACTTCGCAAGAGAACGCCGTGAAGGCGCAATCAACACGCTGCACGGCGGCTGGTTTGCGCGGGATCGACATGCATGAATACGCAACCGACGATGAAGCGCTCAAACATTTCATCGCCGGAGAAACCGTCGCGCATATTTCGGATTATCCGGTCGTTGCCCACTTGGCGCGCACGCTGGGCGGCGGAAAAGCATACGTCTTGGCCGGCGGGCAATTCAACGTGGTGCCGTACGGTATTGCGGTTTCGAAAAATAATACGCAACTGCGCGACCGTCTGCAATCGGCACTCAAATCGCTCATCGCCGGCGGCAAGTATGACGCGCTGCTACGCAAGTGGGGTTTGGATCAGGGAGCGATGCGCTCGGCGCCGATCAACGCCGGTTCAAAGTTCGAGTAAGGAAATCGACCGCGCGGTTCCATGCGAGCGTCGCGGCCTCTTTGTTATAGTGTCCTAGGCCTGCCTGGCCCGGCGGGTTCGGATTAACGAAACCGTGCTGCGCGCCTTCGTACCAATAGAACTCGTTGTGCGATCCGGCTTTTTTGATCTGCGCCTCTACCTCGCGCATACGCTCCGGCGTGTAGAACTCGTCTTCGGCTGCGGCGTGCACTTGCACCGGAACTTTTATGATTGAAAGATCGCCCGCTTCCGGCGGCGGCGCGCCATAAAATGAAACGGCGGCGTCGGTTTCACCGACGTGCATTGCGGTCAGCAGCGCAAGCGCGCCGCCGATGCAAAAACCAAGCGTTGCGGCTTTGCCGCCGTTTCTCTTGAGGAATTGCAACGCGCCACGCACGTCTTGCGAAGATGCGTCTTGGAAATCCAAGCCTTGCACCAGATGATTGGCTTCATCGCCCACTGCAGCTTTACGCCCGCGGTACAGATCGGGAACGATCGCGTTGAAGCCCGCGAACTGCAAGCGCGCGGCGATCTCTTTCATATGATCCGTTACGCCCCACCACTCTTGGATTACAACGACGCCCGGCGCATTTTGCGCTGCTTGTAAAAAATATCCGGGAGCTGTTTCGCCGTCGGGGCGGTCGATCTCGATCATCTCTGCCATGCGGGCAGATTATCGGGGTGCTGCGGCGCCTTCCTCCGCGTCCTGCCGGTCGAGATTTTCTTGCTTTTCATCGAGCAGCCAGCGGTTCGCTGCTTCAATGCGCTCGGCCGTCGTTCGGGACTGTAGCCAGGCCCAAATCGCGTCATCGGTCGTGTGCTCGTTAATCGCAGTATCAAAATCGTCGGCGGTAATGCCCCACCGCTGCATGACACCTTGGTCCATCGGGCATGGATAGATGTAGTCGAAAATCGTGCCGTCGCGTGAGGCACGCGCTTTGTCGAACAAACGTGCCAGCCAGAGCGCATCACCGACCGGCATGCGGCCGCGGCGCGGAAAGGTTTTGCCGTCTCGAAAATCAGTAGCCATGCCGGCCATAACCGCGGCATCGCGCCGGAGGATGCGCACGGTGCCGGCGTAACCTAGCGGCATGCAGAAAGCTGCTCCCTTGGAAGAGCCGCGCTGGCACTCGGCGCTCGCGGTGATCGTTGCGCTCGCACTCTACGTTACGCTGCCGAACCGTGTGCTCGTTGGACCATACTGGCTATTGCCGCTGCTCACGATGGTCATTTTGGTGCCGCTGATCATCTTCTCGCCGAACCGCGTGCAAGAGACTCCATTCCAGCGTTGGCTTTCGCTCACCACCGTAATTCTGCTGAACATCTTCAATCTCGCGACCATCGTGCTGCTTTTCGAGTGGCTTCTTTCGAACACGCACCACCGCTCGTTCACCGGTGAACAACTGCTTGTCACCGCCGTCCAGATCTGGATTACGAACGTCATCGTCTATGCGCTGTGGTATTGGGAGATCGATGGGCACGGTCCCGACTACCGCTCCAGTTGCACCCCCGAAGAGCGCAACGCAACCAGCGATTTTCTTTTCCCCCAGCAGATGGTCAGTCAGCAGCTGCAGCAACAGATCTCGTTCCGGCCGCGGATGTGGGATTACGTCTTTCTCTCGTTCAATACCGCGACGGCGTTCAGCCCGACGGACACGTTTCCGATCACGCACGCCGCGAAAGTGCTGATGATGGCAGAGTCGATGACCTCGCTCGTGACTATTGCAATCATCGCCGGCCGCGCCGTCAACATTCTCGGCGGTTAGCCGCTGCAACCCGGCGGAAACGCGCTGCGTTGTAGGGCCTGGCGTCGGCCGGGGAGAACGGAGCGCCTCGCCCTGAGCAATCGAAGGGCGGGTGTGATGTAATGGTAGCCTGCGACCTTCCCAAGGTTGACGCGCGGGTT
>CAZERJ010000058.1:0-18466 GCA_964514445.1 uncultured bacterium
TCCGGCGAGTTCGCGCAGAACGAATTGCATGTCGCGCAACGGCGCTTGATAGCTAGTCATTGATACTCTTTCCGCCGTCTAACGGGCGATCGATGTGGGCTTTGATGTTTCGTACAGTTCGCGGCGAAGGCGCGCAACGGAATCGGCGATCATCTGCAGATAAGGCAGCATGTTGTCCTTGATGCGTTCGAGGCGTTCACGCCCGGCGGGCGTGATGCGGTACTCACGGCGCGAGCGTTTGGTGGGGTGGTCCCACTCGCCCGTGATGAACCCGCGCTCTTCCAAGCGGCGAAGCAGGGGGTAGATCGTGTTGGTGTTCACGGCCAGCAGCCCGGCACAGAGCGCCTCGACCCGCTGCATCAGCGAGAGGCCGTGGTCGGGGCCTTGCTCCAGTAAGTGCAGGATAAGCACCGGAAGGATCGTCTTCGACTTAACGGGCCCCTTGAGGACTTCATCCGCGACCCGGTGACTATTAACCGCGTGCATTGATAAAAATAATATACCACTCTGCGACGTTCGCCGCAACGCCCAAAACCGTTGTCACCAGGACGGCGCAACCTGGGTAAAACCGGGCCATGATCACGTCTGAGACCGTGTACTACACCTGTCTAAATAACGATTGCGAAAAACACCGCAGCATCTTCGTCGAAGGCGATCCGCTTCACGCCGAATGCAAACGCGAGCGCCTCGAGCTCGCCGGACAGGAGCGCCGGACTGTTCCGGCATGGCTATGGTTCGCGGTCCCTGCCGCCGTCACGCTGGCTGCGGCCGCTGTCGCACTCTACCGGCGGCGCGCTGCGGCGCCGAAGCGGGCTGATCGCGCAGCAGACCTGCGTGGGCACACGCGCCAAACCTGGAGCGGCAGTCATTCGCACGTTGAAGAGCAGCGAGAAGGCAAAAGCGTCCCACCCCCCATCTCGTGATACAATGCTAGCCGTGGAAGCGCCGCGGCTAGCAAAGAATTACGCGATCATTTACGACATCGTGCGCGAGCGCGGTGCCGGCATGCATTGGACGGCGGCGCAAGTGTACGCGCAGGCGAAAACGCTCCAACCCGGCATCGGCGAGACAACCGTGTATCGCGCGCTCGCGCGCCTGCGCGAGCTTGGCTTGCTTTCCGAAATAGCCATTCCCGGATCCGATCGTTCCTTTTATGAGATCGCCGCTGACGCGCACGCGCATTTCAAGTGCGACAGTTGCGGGGTTATCTCCGACGTCGACTATACGCTGCCGGAGCCGGTGCTCAGTGAACTTTCGCTCCGGCATTCCGCCGACATCGCCAGCGTGCAATTGAGTCTGCACGGCACATGCGCCGGTTGCAGATCTAAACAAGACTAAAGGCCCCAAGCGGCCGCCCCTACCGCCCGTTCTTACGCCTGGTGCACGGAGGCTATGCTGTGCGCACGGAGGGGTATTTTTCGTGCCTGCAGCTTCAACACGTCTTTTTGCAACAATGAGTTTTGCGGTCGCGCTGACCGTCGCCGCTTGCGGCGGTGGTGGCGGCGGTGGAACAAGCGGCCCAATCCCAGGCGGCGGCAACGGACCGACGCCAGGCCCAACAACGTCGCCGGGGCCAACGGCAACGTCGTCGCCGCATCAAACGTCGTCGCCCGGCCCGACCTCGTCTCCGGCCACGCCTGGACCGGTGAAGACTACGCCGCCTCCTCAAACTCCGGGCCCAACCGCCTCGCCGCCGACCTCGACAGGGATAACGATGCTTCCGGATACGACCGGACGTTTCGGTTTGACGCAAATTTTCGATTGGGACGGATTCCCGAGCCACGCGCCGATGTCGTCGTCACAAATTCAAGCGGAAGCTCCGAACTACGATACGGTGTGGGGATCGTTCTATCCGCAAACGTGGGCATCGACGCCGAACGATCGCGCACTGCTTTCGCGATACACGCTTCCCGTTGAAGACAATAATTCGATGTCAGGCCACGATTTGGCGTGGTGGCAAGCGAACAATCCTACGTGGATTTTGTACGCATGCGATAGCAGCGGCAACCCAACAAAAGACCTGGCGTGGTCTGGAACAGGTTTTACAGACGTTCCACTAGCCTTCTACGAGCCGCAGGTCCAACAGTATCTTATTCCGATGTTTGTCTCCTATCTGCAAGCTAATCCGGCTTATAAAGCGCTTGCACTCGACAATACCGACCTTCTAAATTACCTTTTAGGCGGCAACCCGAATTTCGGCCAATCGACTAAGAGCGGCGAATACGGCTGTGGTACCTACGACGCGAACGGCAACTTTGTGCGCCGCTACGGAGCCCAAGGGCAAACGTATAACCGTAACGATCCGACGTTCGCACAAGACATGGTTACGTTCGTTCAGCAAACGGCTTCCGCGCTTCATGCGGCGGGGTTCAAACTGCTCATCAACCATCCGCTGTACAATCACCCGACGGACAGCAATGAATCGGCCATGATAGCCGCTGTTGACGCCACCATCGACGAACGCGGCTTCACCGATTATGGGCATTACCAAAACGCCAGTAGAGATAACTTGGCATCACTTGTCAACAGTACGATCGAATGGGCGCAATACGCGCAGCAGCACCACGTCGCGTTCCTGATTACCGACTACCTTTGCGACGGTTACGCAGGCAAGGCGGACTGGAATGGAAACGCACCGTGCTCGAACGATCCGTCGACATTGCCGGCTTCGCAAGTCGACTGGGCACTGGCCACGTACGCGCTCGTCAACATGGGCGGCGCCGACGTGTACATCACGCCCATGAGCGGTGCGAATTACTCGTATCGCAGCGAGTATAGCCAGCAGTACGGCGCCCCGTGTGGTCCTTATACGGCGGTTTCCGGTTACATGAACGTATACCAGCGCCGCTTCCAAAAAGGCATGGCAATTATCAATGCCAACGAGCCGGGCAACTCAGCAACGGTGACGCTGCCGTCTGGAAAGTCGTACACGGACATTGAAAGAGGCCCGGTGACGAGTCCGCTCACTGTCAACGGCGCCGACGCGTACATGCTGCTGTTGCCGGGTGGCGGCGGCTGCTCCTAAACCAAACGCGCAGAGCGCAAAGGGCCGCATGTATGCGGTCCTTTTTTTTTATGGCCCGTATTGAAAAACAGCGTTCGGTAAGTTTACCGTCGGCAGCGTGCATGGCGCTAATGCCGGCGGACACGGCACGCGAAACGCCGGCTGAGTGTTTGCAAGCGGCAGAGGATAAACGTAAATACTTCCGTCCTTGGAATCACCCACGTACAAATGCGTATCGTCGGTTCCAATGCTGCCGTCGAATGACACTTGCGTTTGTCCCGATCCCGGAAGCGGAATCACAACCGTTGGCAACAAGTCTTTTTTTATCGGCAGCGGGAACGATCCCAAACCGGCCGCCGGCACAGGAAAAGGCGAAGGCAGCGGTGTCGGTCCCGTCGCGACGATTTGATATCCGGCAATCGCGTTGCCCGACTGATCGAATCCAAGCGGCGAAGCAAATTGCACCATGCCGCCGATAATCTTCGGCGGCTGTACGTACGCAAACGTCACCGGTGGACTGAGCGGCGCAAACACGTTCAACGGATTGATCACGCCGTAGAGGTTGCCGCTCGTATCGATTTCGAGATTTGGAAACGTATAGTTGCTTTGAATGGTAGAAGCAACTTCCGTGGGCGAAAACGGAGTTGAAAACTCGCGTATGTCGGTTTGCGTCGAGAGCCACAGATGTCCAAGCGGATCGAAGACGGCAGCCGTAATGCCGCTGGGCAACGTAGCCGGGCCCTGTGGAATAACAACAAAAGGACTCAACGGCGCTGTAAGCGGCGGACTGTAAAAGCGTAAACCATCCGCCAGATTATCAACGCTTGGCGCGATAACCAGTGTCCCGCTCACGCGATCGACCGTAAACGGATTCGCATTGACGAACGCATCTTGCTGCAAGATCGCATCCGCTGTGCTCGCGGAAGAAAGCGGTAGGCGGTATTCGACCAAAGCGTGCCCCGACGCCGTGCCGTACTCCACGTACATGTGAGCGGGCGGCGAGACCGATGGAAGCGGCGTTGGACTGGGAGTATTTTGCGTCAGCGGGCCGACCTCGCTGCGCGCACCGCACGCGCCGAGCGCAGCTGCGAAAAGTAATGCAACCGCCATAAGCAAACGCAGTCGCGTCGTATTCAAGGTCCTAGCGCTCCCACGATATTCGGTGCGCCGAACGACTCGTTCGCGCACAGAATCGCACCGCCGAAATTACGCTGCGCCGTGTCCGCAATAAACACCGACAGCGTGGTAAGCGCATTGTACGGCAGGACATTTGAAACGTCGAACGCGTCTATTGCCGAAGGCAGGATCGTGCCGATTGTGGCCTGAGTACCGGTTCCGACATAAACACCGAAGCCGTTCGTGAAATTCGGAGCCGCCACGGCGGCGCGCTGTGCACGCATCGCCGTTCCCGCCATCTGATTGCTCGCGCCGGAAGTATCGCTTGCGTTGAAATATCCAAAGTCGAACGAAGCGGACGCGTCCGGAGCGGCGTGATAAACGGCAAGCGTTCCGCCTGCCGGCGAAACCGCGCCATCGTCGAACGTATACAGCGTAAGCGTCTTCAAACAATACGATCCCGCTAACACGAGCGTGTAGCGGTGTCCGCTCGTCAATTGCGGTATCGTGAATGGACCGACGCTGCCGCTTGTGCCTGGCGAAGGAGACAGCGGCGCAAAACTCACAGACTTTGCACCGGCGGGAATCGTAACGTACGCGCTGACGCTTCCGACTACCGGCACGCCGTTGAACCCTGGAGACGATACGTATGCCGGACCGGCTTGTATCGTCACGATCTGTGCGCCATCGACCATCACATACGAAGCATTCAGCGGCGCACCCAGTGAAGGGTCCAGCGGATCCTGATATGCTGCATCAGGCGAAGCGTTGACAAAACGCACGAGCGCTTGCGAGGAGCCCAGCGCGCTTGATGCGGGTTGCGTAGAGGAGCCTGCGCACGAGGCAAGCTCTAGAGAAATTGCAGCGAGCACAATGAGCCGCTTAAACACCCGCGACGCGATCAATGGCTTGCACCGACGACAACAGCGATCGGATTGTTCAGGTGCGTCGAGGAACCTTGAATTGTCGCGGAAGGCGTTGCATTACCGCTTGAGCTCGTCGGGAAGAACAACAGCGCGTTTGTGGTTTGGTTTGCAACGACGATCGAATTTCCCGTAATCGCGAGCGGCAACTGAGGCGGCTGCTGTGCCGGCGGCACGGATACGTTAAGCAGCGCGCTTGATATCGTGCGCAGCGGCGGAACGTTCGTCGTGCCACCGGACGCGCCGGCGGGGAATACGTTGATCGAGCCGGCGCCATTGATAGATTGACTCTCATAGATCGCACTGGACGAATCGAGCGCGACGCCCTGTACGAGTTGCCCCGCGCCGTAAGCCGGGATATTCGTCGCCGAACCGCCGCCTGGAAAGATGCGAGCAGGTTGTGTGAGCGGCGGACCGGCCGTGAATGCCGCGGGAGCAACCCAAACGCCTTGAGGCCGATCGCTCGAGACAAGCACGCCCATCGCTCCGCCGAAGTATAAGTTGCCTGCGGCATCTTCGTTGAATCCGATCGTGTAGTACCCGTTGCTTTCGAACGCGTACACGAAGTACATTCCGCCGCTGCTGTAATCGAAGTTCCACGCGTGCGACGGGGGAACCGCACCGCTGGCGTTCGCCGCGTAAGTAACGATGCTATCACCACCCGCTTGTTGGTCGACGTTCGTGGTGGCGAGCGTAATGATGCGGCCGGTCTTATCGACGTAAAGGCTGCCAGGGTCGAGCATTGTGCTTTGGCTGCTCTCGCCCGTGATCCGCGTCACCGGCGTTGCCGCGTTTGATGCTCCGGCTGCGTAGACGTCAATCTCGTTGCCGGATGTAATGCCGAACGTCGCGTTATCGTAGTAGCCCACGTACAGCCGTCCACTGGAATCGACCGCCAAGCCCGCTGCGTAGAGCGATGAGCTCAGGTTCAGCGTACGCACCGGAGCAACGTTTCCGTTAGCCGTTGCGGAGTATTCCGTTACAGTCGCGCCCAGACCGCCGTTCGTACCCTCATTGAGCACATATGCCGTCGCGTTCGCCGGCTGCGGCGTCGGCGTGGCCGTCGGAGTCGATGAAGGCACCGGTGCCGGCGTCGCCCCAATCACTTGCACTTGCGTTGAGCCCGCGAGTGAACCTTGTTGCGCCTCCACGTTTAGGGCGCCGCCCGCGAGCTGCGTACTTCCGTTGTATACGAGTTGAATCGCCGTTGACGGCGAGGTCACTGATATCGCCGGCGACGGTGTCTGCGACGCACTCGTGGTAAAGCCGACCGAGCCGGTCGTATCGCTCGTAGTCAGCTGAACAGGACTGGTGTACGTTCCTGGGCCGATGATCGTTGCGCCGGAAGCATCGGTCGCATTGACGGTGACGGAGAGCTTTGCACTCGTTCCGGCGTGCAGCGTATTGGCTGAAACAGCGACGGCGAGATTGGCGACGACACCGCCAATAGAAATGCTCGCCGAGTTGTCAACCGCGACAGAACTGCTGCCGGAAACAATCGTCGCGGCGACGGAACCGGAAGCGAGGACCGATCCGGTGGCATTCGGTCCGCTAAAAAGCGAAACGTTGAAAACGTCTGCGCCGGCGAGCGCAGGTACATCGCCGGTGCACGTTAGACCGCTACTGGCCGCCGTGCAATTTGACGCGCCCGGATACGTTTGCACGATGGTTGCATTTTGACCGGCCGCAGCGGTGCCGTTCACCGAGACGAGCACGATTGAAACGGATTGCGTATTCGGCGAAACGTACTGGGGTTTGACCCTTTGCGATGTCTTCGTGCCGCCCGGCGGAATGGTTATGGAGAAATGAGCCGTCGCGGCCTGCCCACCCGGCGCCGGTAGCGGTGAAGCAGGCGCATTCACTATCGGAGAAGTTGCGACGCTGCCACCGCTGCATGCCGAAACAACTGCAGCCGCAACGACCGGTAATGCAAAGACAAGCTTTTTCATTTAGGGATATTGACCCGCTGCAGCATCAGAAGTCGTTACGTCAGCTTGCCCGGAAGGGGCCGTGATCAGTGGAGTCTGTTCGAGATTTTTGGGGTACGCGGCTTCGAATGCCGGATAATCGAATCCGGCTGCATACACTTGGTACGATTCGCCCGAACAAATCGTACGCGTTGCAGTACCGTTTGCTTCGGGTGGACCAAGATTATCGGCAAGCGCCACCGCATTGGTTCCGGCGGAGCTCTGAACGGTAAGGTATTGCGTTGTCGCATGAGCCTTCGAACACGTATCTGAAGAAACGCTCACGCTGTTTACTTTGACGAAGAGCAGCACTTCCGTTACGCCCGACGGCGTTGAAAACGAAAGCGTTCCGCCTCCGGTGCGATCGGGTGTAAACGATGGTGTTGCAAAGACGCCAAGCGGTGTGGTCGATGTGAGCTGCGCCGACGCGGACAACTGCGATGCGCCCGGCGACGCGGTGAACGCGGGCGGAAAAGCCACATCGAGCTTGTACAAACCCAAGACCGGTTGAATTGCAAAATCAGTGAAGCCCAGCGGATACCCCACAAAATTCTGCTGTACAAGATAAGAGGATACGGCCGGAAATGCCGGCGGACCGCCATAGTATTGCAATCCCGGCTGACCTAGCAGCGGCAGTGCATAGGCGATAAAGAGCGGGGCGAACCCGTTCGCGGGTCCGCTATTTGAATTGCACTCACAAAAGCCGTATCCGAAAGCCCCGGCCGTAGGGCTGGCTAGTGTCGTTCCCGTGCCGTTATTCGGCAGGCCGATATTCGGTTCGTTCAACGTGTTTTGCGTGATGCGATTGGTTCCGGCGTCGTTGTCGATGAACGAGGGATTGGCCGGAACGGACATCGTCGTCGGCAACGTGATCGCCGGCACGTTGTAGAGACTGCCCGACAGACCATTTGCTTGACGCAGTGTTTCGACGGTATTCAGCCCGTACATCACCGTGCTGCCGCCGTTCGATGCAATCGTTGCGATGCCCACGGCAAACTGCAGTTTGTTGGATGCAACGGGGTCGACTCCGGCGACGTCGGGTTGGAATGCGCTATTACTGCCACAGCCGCACAGCAGCGCCAAAAACGCAGCGAGGCAAAGGAAAGCGGAGCGATTCATCACCGTACCTGCACGTAAAAGAGAAATGAGAAAGGTTCACGGTTGGCATAAATCGCGTACGGAAACGCGTTCCAGCCGGTGTTCGCATATTGCGGTTGATTGAATGTGCACGGACCGCTTCCGTACGTAACTCCAGTGACAACGGGAGCACCGTAGCACGTATTCTGCGTGGGAACATTGTAAAGTTGGTTCAGCACGTTATGAACTTGCAAGCCCACAATCAACGGACTTTTCGGACGCTGGTATTCAAAGGTGACGTCCATATCAACGCGGGGAGACGAAAGCAATCCGCCGGCGAGCGCGGGTTCTTTATTTCCGCGTCCCGCAGCAATATTCGGGTGCGTGCATGTTCCGGGGTTCTCCGGATCCACGTAATTCGGTGCGGTAGAAAAGACGGCGTTGAGGTCCGTCGCCGGAACCATAACTGCGTGACCGTTGCAAAACACCGCCGTATAGTAGCCGGCGCCGTACGGATACCCAACGTTGAGCGCAATGACCGGATTGATGCGCCAACCTTCCTTGGTGCGTTGCTGCAGTGCGATATTGACTTGGAACGGCGAGAGATCCGGAGAGCGGTACAGCTCGCCTGCGGCCAGTGCGGCCGGTGTGAGATACGTCCCCGGCGGCTCGTTGCCGAATTGATTGATGTACGTGGCGCCGATTTGCGCCGAAAAGCCGATCGTGCGCTCTCTGGTGTAAAGCAATTCCACACCGGTTGCCTTTTGTTGTCCGAGATTCGAATAGCTTTGATCGCCGAAGATCGGTTGTCCGGTTTGCGCGTTAAAACCGACGATTTGCGCTGTCTGCTCGATCACATCGTATCCTTGGCGGTAGAACGGCGTGACTTTGAACGCCGCACCGTCGCGGAACTGATGCGCCCACGATAGATCGTAGTTTGTAAACGTTGCGCCATGGAGTGCGGAGCTCAGTGACTGACCGCCGAAACGGTAGTCGCGCGTGAGCCAGTACAGCTGATCGGCGTAACTCTTGCACAGCGTATTGGCCGCTACTCCGCAATACGTGGCCGGCATACCGGTTGCATTATTGAATGACGGAACCGAATTGAACGCATTGTAAACGTCGCGCTGGACGTTGGCGCCCAGTTGTGAGGGTAGCGGAATCGACAGCGTACGGCCAAACCCGGCGCGAAGAACGTCACGCGCACCGGGCGTATATGTCACGTTGAGATGTGGCTCATAAAGCCGCTGGTGCTTCAATCCCCTGATGCCGGGCGGGTTACCCGGATCTTCCGGAACGATGAAATTGTAACCGTCCAAACGCAGCCCGGTCTCGCTGCGCCAGCGCGGCGTAAACGTGACGTCATCTTGCAGATATGCGGCGTACGTTTGCTGCGATGCCGTAGGAACGTCGTGTTCGAACGGGAGCCGCATCGCGGAAGGAAGATACGAATACAAATAGCCGCAAGGCTGCGGTGTCGCGAACTGCTGCTCGTACACGGCACACTGCTGCGGCGAGAGGAAATCGATCGCCGGCGCGCCGGGAATGAAAGCGGAGGGATTGAAATTCGGCGGCGTTGTACCGAGCGGCGGCGCCTGGCCCCCATGTAAAAGCGGAAACGTGACAAACTGCGGATCCGCAGTGAACGCCGTGTACGACGTTACGTCGAACCGGTCGCCGAACGGCCTAGCAAACCCATATGAAATGCCGGCTTTGACCAAGTGCTTTGCACCGATCGCATGAGTCAACTCGATCGCGCCGCCGGTTCGCGTTCCGCCGAAGGGCGAAGCGAATACGCCGAACGCCGGCAGCTCTTGCTGCTGCGTCGAGAAAGCACGGTAAAACCGCGCGGTCAGCAGCGTATCCGAATTGACATTATTTCCGTATTCGACTTTGAAGGCGTCCCACGTGTTGTGCAGGCGATCGGCTTCGCCGACATATGCGCTCGTCGAGGCCTGCCGGGGATAGAGCGGAATGAGGCTATCGCAAGCGATATTCTGCGACGGTGTATTCGGCGCATCGAAAAAGCCAACGATGTTTTGCGAGCATTGGCCCTGGAATCCGCCGCCGGAGCTGTAGAACAAATTTTCAAAGCCGCCATAATCGAGGACTTGCTTGATATTTTGTTTCTGTGCGAAGAGCTGCAGATACTCATGCCGGTTTCGACCGAAGCGGTACACGAAATTGTCGACAAAGTCCGTAGAATGCAGACTGAGCGGACTGTAGTAGACCAAATTCGGATCGATGAGCGAGCCTAGTGAAGCGGCATTCGTGCCTCGCGTACCCAATGTGGCTGCCGACGCGTCCCGAGTGCCGTATTGAAACTGCCGGTTTACCCCCAGAAAACCGAAGAAATTCGAAAGCCGTCCACTCTTGTTCGCCCAGCTCCACTCCAGGCCGAGCTGATGCCGCTCAGGAGTGTATCCCGTTTCAACATCGAGGTGCAGGCTCGCCGGATACGCCCCATACTTTGCAGTGAGAAGCACGAGGCCGGTGCCGGTGTTGCCGTGCGTTGCATCGCCGCCTCCGGGCACGAGTTGCACGGTCCCGACGCCGTTGAGCAAGCTAAAATTTCCGATGTTTTGCAGAACGTTCTGCAAATTGGGCGTGGGCGTGGTGTAATCGATGCCTTCATACTCGTACGCCGCTTCAAACGCGAAACCGCCGCGTATCGATACGGTGCCCGACTTGTCGATGGTCACGCTGGGAATCGACCGCAGCAGCTGGTTCTCGTCGGGATTGAACGTTTTCCCCTGGACGAGTGTCATCTGCTGCTGCGTCACCGTGTAATTGTCGGTCGTCATCGTAGGCTGAAACGCGCTTCCCGCGGAGATGCGCGTTTTCGCCTGAACGGAAACGATGGTGCGCAAGTTCGCGGTGAGCGAAACGTCAAACGTTTGCGCGGTACCAGCGAGCACCGTTATGCCGGGCGACGAGGCGGCGCTGTAGCCTTCCCGGCTAAACGAAAGAACGTACGTGTCCGGCAGCACGCCCAGAATGGTATATTCACCTCTGGCGTTTGTCACACCACGAAAGGTGCCGCTGCCCGAAGACGCCGTAACTTGAACGTTGCTCACCGGCGCGTTCGTCTTTGCATCGGTCACTTTACCGCGAATAATGCCCGTCGCGGATTGAGCAACGCCTGGCGTGTGGCCAAGCGTTGTAAATACTACGGTTGCAACGAGGACGACGATAATCCGACGTTTCAATGCAGCGCCACCTGACTATTCAGAAGCGGGCGCGCTCTCAAGCGCGCCCGCTATTTGCTTTGGGGAAAGTGTAAGCGTTACGAAGAGATGCAGCCGCTGTGCGTGTTCAAGACGTAATTCTGGACGTACGCCTTCACGCCGTAAGGCATTGGGACGTATCCGGACTGCTCGACAATCGCATCCGCGGTGCCGGGAGCCGGTGACGAACCGGAATTCGTGTTGATGTATTTCAGCAGCGTCATCAAATCCGAGAAATGATCGTTGTTCTTGCCATACGCGAGAAGGTAGCTGATTTCCATGATGGGATATGCGCCGGGACTACTGCCATCGACGTAAAATTGATACGGAACGTACGCGATACAGTACTGACGCGTGCTTTGGACGTTGCCGGCATCGCTCTGACCAGGCACCAGATATATTTGCTGAATGCCCTTTTGCAGTGCGCTCAAACTCGTCGGGTCCACGAACTTCGGTGCTGAGCTCGCGCCGTTGTACGCGGCGCGATCTTGAAGCAGCGCAGCGGTGAGCCCTTGAGCAACGGCAAGCGGACCGTCTGCCGCACCGGTGCCGCCGGGCGTCGAGGTAATGCTCGAGATTTGAGCGTCCGGTCCATACGCGCCGGTGAAGTTTCCGGTTGTAGGTCCGGTCCATGTTTCCGTCGGTGTGCCGCCGGGCCATGCGGCGCTACGTCCCGTTGATTGGTACGGAGCTTTGCCGTACGTACCGCGCCAATACGTGCCGCACACTGCTTGGAGATGCCGCTGAAGCGACAAGTTTGTACCGTCGGCATCGGAGCGGAAAACATACGTAAGTGGTAATGACGTGCCTCCCGTTACGGAGCCGCCGTTATCCGCAGTAATAGCGGCATCGTTCCAATCGGTGATGGTGCCGTTCGTAATTGCGCAGTACGTCCAGCGCGAGAGTTTCAGACGTCCGCTAAGACCGGTAAGATCGCCCGCGTTGTACACGAAGTCGATTGGACCGGCCATCGCCGGAAACTCAACCGGATGATCCTGCAACGCGCGGTTCACCTTGAACGACGCTTCGTCGGTGGGCCGGAACGCAACGTCGGTGCCGGCGAAATCCGGTGGATCGACACGTCCACCAAATCCCAAAGGCGGCAGGCCTAAAGCGGCGCAATCGCTCGTGGATCCGGCGGTATTTGCACCCGTGAACACGCTCTTGCCGAAATCGCTGCCGGTTTCACAGTAGTAGATGTTTGCCGTCTGGCTGGGGTAATTGAAGAACAGTGATGTAACCGTCGGCTGCGGTTGATTGAGGTTGCTAGCCGATCCGGTGGGCTGAACGTTCCCGTTGTAAGCATACATCGGGAACGCTCCGCCGCCGGCATGCATGTCTGCCGGGCCGATATCTTTTCTTTGGCGTGCCGGTCCGGACGGCTGCGAAGCGGACGTAGACGGAATCGTTGGACTATTGTGAGTGCCTGCGCATCCCGCCAAAAAGCTCACGAACAGAAGTGCGGACGCTAGGGCAGATTGCGTTGATCGATGCATCGCCGCTGTTCTCCTCATCATTGGATACAAGCTTTTCCGGCGTAAGCACCGGTACCGTTGGCTGCCGCGGCAACCGTACTGCGCACCGCTGACGGAAGCGCTGCGTACTCGGTGCTGATCGTACCGACATTACCGTTGCCAAGGTACGTCTCGAGCTTTTGCAAGTTTGCGAGGTGACCGGCCGTGTTGCCCGTGTTGTTGCCGCGCCCGTAGAACAGCAGGTAACTGGTACCAACAATCGGATAAGCCGCCGACGACGTCGGGTTTACGAACGTGTTCGGGCTAATATACAGGATGCAATCTTTGCGCGTTGTGGCGAGCTGCGTACCGTTGTTGTCACCCGAACCGCCAAGCGTGATTGCCGCATTTGCCAAACCCGCGTTGACAGCAGATTGAACCGTGGGATCCGTGAAAACGCCACTGCGGTTCTTGAGCAGCGCTTGGCTCAGCGCAGGACGTCCCGCGCTCTTGGCATATGCGCCCTCGACGTAGCCGACTGCGCCGGGCGTGGTTTGCGCTTGAATCGCGTGCTCGACTCCCGGATTACCATTGGCGCCGGTAAATTTGTTACCACCGGCAAGTGTGCCCGTCGGTCCTACCCAAGCCGTGCCCGCAGTCTTCGTATGCCAAAAACCGCTGCAAATTGCAACGAGGTGATTCTGGAACAGATACGACGTGCCCGAACCGTCGGAGCGGTAATAGAACGATATCTTCACTGAAGCACCGTTCGTAATCGAATGGCCGCCGTTGTCGGTAGTAATGCTGGAGCTATTCCAGTCGGAAATCGTTCCGTCGGTGATGCCGCAATACGACGCAGGCGAAAGTTTCAAGCGATTCGTGCCCAGACCCGGAAAATCGGTTTGCTTATATGCGAAAACGATCGGACCGCCAATTGAAGGCGCCTCGAACGGTTCGCCCCGTGTTGCTTTTTCGTTCGTCGAATAGTTTGTATAGTCGGCTGACGTCAGCGCTGCATCGGAACCAACCAGATCCGGAGACGTACGGCCGCCGCCGAAACCGGTCGCCGCAGATCCGAGCGGAGCGCAAGTTCCCTGCGCTGTTGCACTGCTTACGCCGGTGAAAACTTTCTTACCGTAACCGCTGCCCGTCAGGCAGTATTCGATCGCAGGCCCTCCGTAGCTCGCGAAAATCGAGCCCGTCGCCGGAATCGACGGCGGCTGAATCGCGCCGTTATAACCGAACGCCGGGAACGTCGCGCCACCGCCAAAAATTGCGGTGGCGGAAAGGCTCATTGTAGTACGTAGCGCAGGCGCTTGGTCTTGAATGCCGGCTCCGCCGGTATTGGGGAGCATCGAGCCTCCATGGCCGCAAGCAGCGAGGCCCATAGAGACAATCGCAAAGACAGCTGCATTTTTACGCGTCTTCATCGTGTGAAATCCACCGAGTCCTGTTAACAACGAGGTAAAAAGCTCCGCGGCACACACAAAACGGTGCGCCGAGTCAGCCACTAGAGTGTACGAAAACGGTAAAGCGCGTACGTCACTGAACCCCGCACGTTCTTAAGTCAGCTTTAATCAACAAGTTGCCAGCGCGAACGCACGTTCAACTCATTAAGGATCACGCTGACGTGGCGCTCCACGGTGTGTTCGCCGATACCGAGCGTGCGCGCAATGTCCTTATTCGGATGTCCCGCACGAAGCATCGCCAAGACTTGGAGCTGGCGGTCCGTTAGGCGCCTGTATCGATCGGCACGCTTGCGCGTCGATTTTGCTCCTTGGACCAGCACGTCCATCGTTCGCGTGAGATAGGAAGCAGCGCCGATGGCTTTGAACCTTCGCGCCGCTTCCGCCGCGTATTGAGCGGCGCGTTCATCACTTTGCATGTGCAGCTGCGCATACACGCGGCCAAGGTGAACGCAAGCGATGGCTAAGCGCTGGTGATCCGAACGTGGCAGCGACTCAAGCAGCGCCGCGGCTTCTGTCGCGTCCGCCGCGGTGCCGTGAGCGGTCACGTCCACGAGAACCTCCATAGCCTCCAGTGGATCGGCCAAAGATCGAATCGCCAGGCGCATCAACGATTCCAGATCGACATCGATCAGCGCGCCCCGGACCGCCGCAGCAAGATTTGTAATCATCATATACGCTTCGTGAAATTGCCCGACAACCAGCGCATGTTCGACGCTGCGCATGCTCGCGTACGGCGCTAGCAGCTGCGAATCACGCGCTGCAACGCCTAACGCAATGGCTGCGGTCCGTTGGATGACATCGCACGCAGGCGATGCGCGCTTCATGCACGTGCGCAATAAACGCAGGCAAGTGGAAATATCGCCTCTGGTTTGAGCCACATGAGCGGCCGGCAATGCGATGATGCGGTACCACTGCGGCAGGTCCGCTTCAATGCAAATACCCATCGCCCGATTGAGCATCGATTCGCACGCGCTAAACTCGCCGCACGTGTATTCGAACCACGCTAGACTGCGCCACAGCGCAGCGGCGTAAGCGTAATCGTCTTGCAAAATAAACCGCTCGGATGCTGCTGCGCCGAGCACGCGGCTTTCACGCATATGTCCTTCTCGCGCGAGGATCATCGCATGAATAGCCTGTCCATACGCGCTTTGAGCTTGCTGCGTGTTTCGTGCCGGCGTACCCAAAGCTAATGCCGTGCGAAAATCGCCGCCGAACGCCGAAAGCAGCGCCGCGCGCACTGCCTCGAGGTCATCGGGAACGTACGGAATTTCTCCGGCATAAGCGCGAAGCATCGCTAATCGAGACGCTTTACCGACTTCACCCGCCTTGAGGAGCACGCTCCCAGCGGATTCGCCGATTATGTGCGTCATGAAATTCAGATTAAATCGCGTACATTAAACGATCGTTATTAGGTCGCTTAAGGAATGACGTAAGCAAACGTGCAACCGGCACCATCGAAAAAGCGAATGTCTGCTTTACTAGTTCGATCTCACTGCGCGCGCTGCACGTAATGCACCACGACACCATGACGTTCGATGTGAAACGGTAACATCGTAGTCACGTTGCGGACACTTTGCTGCGAGAGACTCGTGCGAATGAGTTCCGCAAGCGAATTGCTCGTGTGCACCGATCCGCAAGAACACGCGGGCATCGTGCGAACGCTCCAGCGCTTCGGCGCGGAAGCACTCGATTTTGCGCGCGCCGCAGGCACGCGCGTCGTTCCGCTGGCTCGTAGTGAGACGTATGCGAACAGATCTGCCGCGCTCGCGCGCCTGGGGATCGACGTTGATGCGTGGCCTGCTCCGCCGGCAGGGTTGTTCGTCGTCGAAGAACGCACGATGTACTTGCGCTCGCGCAGCCCCATGACGGTTGCGCACGAGTTTGGGCACGCGCTCGACTGCGCGCTTGGAAGCGGCGTATATGTTTCCTCGACCGACGAAACGCTGCGCGCGCTCTTCGCGCAAGCCACCGCCTTCGTTACGCCTTACGCAGCGACGGCACCGGATGAATACTTTGCCGAATGCCTTCGCGCGTACGTTGAGGTGAACGATCCGCAGTCGTTCTGGCCGCGCGCAACGCGTGCGCGGTTACGGCGGGTCGATGCGGCGATGTTTGTTTATGTCGAGCGGCTGTTTCAAGTTCACTTTCGCGCCGTGGCTTAAACTAAAGTGCCGGCACCTGCCGATCGCTCGGTCCTGAGTTCACGCTTGAGCGTCATCGCGTTTTGCAGCGTCCCTAAGCGGGCTGGCGGGCCATGAGGAACGCTTCCCTGTTGACATCGTTGTTCGTAAATACTATGTAATACTTACGCATATGACGCCCGCAGGGAGTATACGGGTACTATTATGAACGGTTGGCTTGCAATAGCAGACGATGTCGATATCCGTAGCCTCAATGTCGCGACCGCCGACACATGGTGCATGGGCGAATGTTAGCCTCCGTAGTGCGCCTAAGCGGCAACCAATTCTTCGACCACATGCCCGCCGGCGCGCGGACGATGTTGCTGCCACTGCTGCAACGTCGCACGGTGCATACCGGGCAAGTGGTATACGAGCCGGGCGAGAGCATGACGCACGTCGTCTTTCCGCTGACCTGCATGCTCTGCGTGGTTCTGGATCTCGAAAGCGGGACTCGTGCTGAAGTGGGCGTTATCGGCCGGGAGGGCATGTCCGGCGTCGATGTGGCGCTTGGCCATCCGTTCGCGATACAGCGCACGCTTGTGCAAACCAGCGGTCTGGCCGATGTTCTCCCGGCACCGGCGTTCTCGCGGGCGCTTGAACGCGACCCGGTGCTCCGCGCCTACGTGCTCAAATATGCGCAAGCAACGATAGTGAGTTCCGCGCAGCTCGCTGCCTGCAATATGCTGCATCAGGTGCCGGATCGTTGCGCGCGATGGCTGCTCTGCGCGCACGATCGGGTTGACGGCGACCAAATTCTGCTGACGCAAGAATTCTTAGGTGCGATTCTCGGCGTGTCGCGCGGATCCGTCACGCTTGCTGCCTCGACGTTACAGCGCGCGGGCTTTATCAAGTATTCCCGCGGTCACATCACCGTTTTGAATCGCGCCGGCCTAGAATCGGCGGCGTGCGAATGCTACCGCACCATATCGCATAACTGGACGGAAATCATGGGCTACCCAATTACCGAAAAGCGAGTGGCCGACAAGGCGACGATGCCCACAACCGCGCCAATGACCGCCGCAAAAATAAGCCGCGCGGCCGGCAGCCCAATCGGAATCGAAAGAAAGCCGGCGCCGGCAACGGCCAACGGTAGTCCGACGTAGGGTACGGCCGATGACTTCAGAGGAGATCGTACGTAGCATCGACGAGGTATGCCGCGTGGGCCGAGAGCGTTTTCGTGCAGAGGCGGACGACGTGTACCGTTGGACCGGCAATGAGCGCGAGGTGCAGCTCCACTGCCTATCGGAGCGTGAAGCCGTCGTCATACTCATGCAGCGCGAAGCGCACGAAAGCCGGGTGAAGGACGTACGGCGTTTGATATCCGGCGAAATGGGCGACGATGTGATCAGGCCCGTTGCCGAGTACCTCACCGGCAAAACTTAGGAGACCTTTTCGTGGCAAAACTGCAATCCGCCGCAGCGCGTGTGGAAGCGCCCCAAAACGGGCGTGCAATGAAGTTTTCCATCAATCTGCCTGCCGATATCGGTGAGGAACTCGAACGCATAGCGTTCGAGAATCGCGTAAGCGAGAGTTCCGTCCTGGAAGTAGCGCTGCGGCAACTGGTGCGCAAAGTTTCGCCCGAGCGGCTCGGCGTGTTTTTGAAACAAAACGGGGCATGCTTACGCCGCCGTTCGTAGGATGAGCACCGCGGGCGCCGCCCGCGACCGCGCTCTTCTTGACACCTTGGCGACGTTGCTTTCCACGGCGGCAAGCGCCTCGCGTTTTTGCGACGTACAGCGCTTTGCGAATTTACTGCTGGAAGAAGTTCCCGGCATCTTTGAAAGCGCTGTCGTGTTTTCGAGCGTGCATCGCGGCGCATTCTTCGCCGTCATGGAACAAGGTCGTTTCGGGCCCGACACGAGTCACTGGGCTTCGTGGCCGCTCCGGCGTTTGTTCGCAACCGGCCGAGCTGCGCTGATCCGCGAGCCTGACCGCGAGCAGCGTGCGCTGGCTGTCCCATTTTATTTCGGCAACGATCGAGCGTACGTCGTTGTGGCGCAATTGCGCTCGAGTTCACCGCGTTCGCATGAGCGCGCGTTTTTGCGCGTG
>CAZERJ010000059.1:0-18332 GCA_964514445.1 uncultured bacterium
GACGAACACGCGGTCGAAAGCCAAGTACGCGAGGCCGGATTTGACGTTGCTTATGCCGGCGCAGCGATCGTGTACAATCAAGGACCCGCAACGGTCGCTGAATTCTTCCAGCAGCGGCGACGTTGGATCGCGACCGACTTTCAGGGCGTTGCCGATTTCGGCGTTGAAGTTGCGACGCTCAATCCGTTCCTGCTGCTTGCGAGCACGGTACGCTACGTGCGCGAGCGTCGTCCGCGAATGGATTGGCTATTCGCCGTCGCTTGCATCGAAGCGCTCGCCCGAGTGTGCGCGTTTCTTGAGTTTCACGTCTTTCACGGCCGGGAGAAATACCGCGTCTGGGCTCCGGTTTCGACGACCAAATCACTCACCGAGGAGTATCGCTCATCCGTCGCGCGCAAGTCTTGAGGATCATTTTTCTTGCAGCGCTTTTGCTCTGCGCGCTTCTGACGAAGCCGCACGCAGTGTCGTGGAACGATGCTTCACGGCTCGCGACGATCGAAGCGCTCGTTACACGTCACACGTTTGCGATCGACGGCACCGCGTTCTCAAAGATAACGAAAGATAAATACCGCTACGGCGGGCACACCTTTTCGGATAAGCCGCCGCTGCCCGCATTGCAAGGCGCGATTGTCGCCGCGATTGCTCAGCCTTTAGGCGCGCCGCTCGCACCTAATGGCGGTCTTGCGATTTATCTTGTGACGCTGTTCACCGTCGGCGTTTGGTTCGCGATCGGCATTACGTACGTGTATCTGTTGCAGCAACTCCTCGGTGTGCCGGCGCAAACGGCGGCGTTCGCGGCGGCACTTGCAGGGCTCGGCACTCTGGTTCTGCCGTACGCGACCGTGCTGGCGAATCACGTTCCGGCCGGAGCGGCAATTCTCGCCGCAATCTATCACCTCGCGCGCGGACGGGACGGCGCGCGGCTGCATTTAGTCGCAGCCGGTGCCTTTGCTTCTATCGCATACGCGTTTGACGCAGCTGCTTGCGTTATCGCGATCGCAGCGGCAATGTTGTTGCCGGTTGCGCGCTGGGATCGCTGGGCGATCTTCGCGCTCACATGTGCGCCGCTTGTCGCGCTCCAGCTGCTCTTCAACGAATATACCGGCGGAACGTTCGGTCCGCCGGCGATGAACGCCGCGTCCTGGAGCGATCCGGCCTCGCCGTTTCATTACCGGTTTCATGAATCGCTGCTGCCGTTTCCGCATCTCGCGGACTTTGCACGCTACGCCGTTTACGTCACCGTTGGCGGAAAAGGGCTCATCGTCTATACGCCGCTCGTCGTGCTGTGCGTCGCAGGTTTGGCTCTCCTCGTACGTGAGGGCGGCATGCAGCGCCGCGTAGCTCTGGCAATTATTGCGATGAGCACGGTGTACGTACTTCTCACGATCGTCTTCACCAACGATTTCGGCGCGCAAAACTATGGCGAACGGCGCTACGTCGACATTCTCTTCGCGCTTTGCGTTGGTTTGGGTCCGGTTTTGCGTTCGCTACGCCTTCATTGGCAGCAATGGGTTGCGAGAGCGATAGCGATCGCTTCGATCGTCATAGCGGCTCTTGGGACGCTCGCACCTTTCGGAGGACGCGTGGGCCAATCAGGTTTTGGCGTTGCGTGGGCAGCGTTGCTGGAACTCATGCATCGCGCGCCGCTGCAAGCCGCATTGGACGTCGTCGCGCTGATCGTTGTGCTCGCAGTGACGCTTTTGCGGTGGCCGGCTTTTGCGGAAGTCAGTACCCGAGGCGTTCGAACAACCCGAGCAGCGCTAGGCGATCCGTCCGCGTAATCGCACCGGCGAGCGCTTCGCCGACAACCCGATCGACCGTGTGCGACGCTTCTGCGACCCGCTCGCGACCGGCATTTGTGAGCGCAATGTAACTGCCCCGCGCATCTCGCTCGTGGCTTTGGCGTTCCACGAGCCCGATTTTTTCGAGCGGCAGCACGGCGCGCGTGACGCCGCTCGGCGAGAGCATCAGCCGCTGCGCGAGGTCGCCGGCGCGCAGGCGTCCGCCCTGCACGGACTCGAGCTCGCTCAGGATCTGAAAGTCCGTGAATCCGATGCCGTGGCCTCCGCCCAGCGGCCCTTCCAGACGTTTGCGCAAGGCGGCCTCGGCCCGCGAGATTCCGGCCGCCAGCGAGATGTTTTCGGTAAGCATGCCGCGTATGATAATTGACTACTCAACTACTTGTCAATTAAATCTGCGCTTGAAACGGCCTTGACGGCATGGAAAAAATCGCGTAGAGTAGCGTGGTTATGCGGACGTACCAACAGAAAACGGCCGAGACCAAGCACGACTGGTATATCGTCGATGCGCAGGGGCAGCGTTTAGGCACCCTTGCGGTTCGGATTGCGCGTGCCCTCTCCGGCAAACACAAACCCACCTGGACGCCCCACATCGATGACGGCGACCACGTCGTCGTCATCAACGCCGACAAGATCGAACTCGGCGGCAAAAAGTGGGACCAGAAAGTCTATCACCGGCACAGCGGTTTCCCCGGCGGGCTGAAGACCCAGACCGCGCGCGAGATCAAAGAGAAGCATCCCGAGCGCCTCATCGAGCGCGCCGTCCGTGGCATGCTGCCTCCGAACCGTCTGCGCAACGTCCAGCTCAACCGTTTGAATGTGTACGCCGGAACGGCTCATCCGCATACCGCGCAGCAGCCGCAGCCGCTCGCCTAGGAGAATTTGTGAACGATAACTTTTTAGGAACCGGCCGCCGCAAACGTTCCATCGCGCGTGTTCGCATCGCGCTTGGCCAAGGCGTCATCACGATCAACAAACGGCCGATCGACGAGTACTTCCCGCGCCCGACGCTGCGTCAAATCGTCATGCAGCCGCTCGAAGCCACGCAAAGTGCGTCGCGCTTCGACATCCACGTCACCGCGGAAGGCGGCGGCATCGCCGGTCAAGCCGGCGCCGTTCGTCACGGCATCGCGCGCGCGCTCGTCTCGATGGATGAATCGCTCCGCGAAGTGCTTCGCCGCCAAGGCTTGCTCACGCGCGACCCGCGTGAAAAAGAGTCGAAGAAGTACGGCCGCAAGCGCGCACGCAAGCGCTTCCAATTCAGCAAACGCTAAAGCGCACAATTCCGCTCGACATCGTGTGCATCGTGGCCGGCCTGGTGGCCGCCATGTTGCACCCGAACCCGCAATGGGTCGAGCAAACGTTTTCCAACGGATACTATCCGCATTGGGAGCACTTTTGGGGTTCGATTACTCCAGTGCTCCCTTTTTCATTGGGCGACGTTGTTGCGATCGTTGCCGTCATCATTGCGATTTGTGCGCTCGTCTTCGTGCGTCCGTGGTGGCGGGCGGTGCTTGGCATCGGCGCGCTCGCGGGATGTTTTACGGCATGGTTTTATGCCGGCTGGGGTTGGGGTTACAACCGCGCGCCGGTTGAAGCGCGCATGGCATTCGATGCGCGCGGCGTCAATCAGAAAACGATCGATGCGCTACGCAAAAGAGCGATCGCGCAGATCAACCGCTTAGCCCCGACAGCGCACGCGCAGTACGGAGGCCAAATCGATCTGATCTCACTGCACGGAGCGTGGCTTCCGGTGGTGCGGCGTTTGGGGGACACGTGGGATCCGAACGTCTCCGCCGCAAAGCCGACACTGGCCGGCGTTTTCATGAATTTAAACGGCACGAGCGGCTTTACGAATCCGTACACGCTTGAAACGCAGCTCGCGCCGGATCTTTTGTGGTTCGAACGCCCGTTCACGCAGGCGCACGAGTGGAGTCACGCCGCGGGTTTCAACCGCGAGGATGAGGCCAATTATATCGGCCTGCTCACGTGCATTCGCGATCCCGATCAGGTCGCGCAATACTCCGGCTGGCTCGAGCTGTTCTTGTATCTGCCACGCCTGGAAAAATATCCGCACAAAATGTTCGTCGAACAAGTGTGGAAAGACTTCACCGCAATCCGCGCGCGCAACGTGCACTTCGTCAATTTGAACTTCTCGCGCTTTTCATGGCGCGTTTATAACTCATACTTGAAATCAAACCGCATCGCATCCGGCGTACAAAACTACGACGAAGTCACGCGCCTGCTCGCCGGCATTCCTCTGGACTTTCAAGGCTTACCCTATCCGCGCTAATTGGAACTGTGCACGTTGCGCGCCGTGGGCCTCAAGGTTAGTGCCATGGCTTACGTGACATGACACGTCGACACCTCACCATGACACGGCAACACGCACCATGGCACAGGACACAATTCGGCAATAACTTGACTAGCTCGCGGTCACGCGCCGCCTCTATCGTAGGCGCATGTTTGATGTTGGAGCATCCCTACTCACCGCACTAAGCACCGCGCGCGAGACACTCGCGCGCGCAGCCGGCGCGACCGCACGTGCGCATACGCCGTTCGGCGGTTCGCGTTCCGAAGCGCAGATGGCAACGCTGGCGCAGCAAACGCTTTTTAGCGAAGCGCTCATGAACGCAGTCCACGCGCGGCTCGCGGAAGTGAAAAACGTGACGCATGGATAGTTTTGCGCTCCTGAACATCGCCGCGGCCGGAATGGATGCGCAGCGCAGCGCACTCGACGTTTCCGCGCGTAATATTGCCGCCGCCGAAGCTGCCGGTCCGACGGGTTCGTTCGATCGGGAAATTCCGCACTTCAAACAGATTCTTGACGACCAAAACGAACCGCTCACCGTATTTAGCGGCGCAACTCGGGATCGCGGTCACAGTGCCGATGCGATTACCGAGATGGTCGAAGTCTTGAATGCGAACCGCGCGTTTGAAGCTAATGCGTCCGTGTTCGAAACCGGTAAGCAAATCATGCTGCGCACGATCGATATGGGCCGCGTATGAGAGTCGAAGCCTTGATTCCGGATGCTCCGGCTGCGCCGGTGCGAACCTCGGGCGGCGACCGTAACGCCTTTTCGAATATATTGAGCGATCTCGGCGCAATGCTCGGCAAAGCAACGGCGGCGGAAGATGCCTTTGCGGGCGGACACGGTGATTTGCAAACCGCGGTATACGAACGCGCGCGCGCCGACGTTGCGCTCTCCGTTGCTACGGCAGCCGCGCAGCGAGCGGCGCAAGCGCTACAGTCGATCGTCAACATGCAGGTATAAGCGATGGACGCTGCAGCGCTTTTGCGGCAATGGAACGCGGTCTCACCACGCGTGCGCGCGCTAGCGCTTACAGGTTGTGCGCTTGCAATGATGGCTGTTATCGCGTCGGCCGTCCTAGTGCGGCCTGCGCGCGCGAAGTTGTTCGCGACGCCGCTGTTCCCCGAACAATTGACGGAAGTCCAAGAACGCCTCGCCGGATGGAACGTGCCGTTCACGCCGGCTGCCGACAATGTGCTCGTCGACGGTGCGCGGCGCAACGAACTGCTGCTCAAACTCTCGCTCGCCGGCGTACCGCACGATCACGTGGGAACCTCTGCCGAAGTTTTGTCGAAGATTAGCGCGTTCACGCCGCAAGCGATAATTGAAGAACAAACGCGAAGCGGTCTTGCCGGAGACATTGCGGTGGCGCTGCGCGGTATCGCCGGCGTTGAAGACGCGAATGTCATCGTTGCGCCGGCTCGTTCGGGAACGTTTGCCGATGAGAGCTCGTCCGACGCCAGTGCAAGTGTTCGCTTACGTCTTCGGCCCGGCGTGCAGCTCACGCAAGAGCTGAGCAGCGGCGTGCGTGCTTTCGTTGCCGCCGCAGTTCCGGGCTTACACGCGGAGCGCGTGACGATTCTCGATGATACCGGTGCGAATCCCGAACAAACGGCGCCCGGCGATCAGTCCGCCGCGCTCGAGCACTCGCTGCAGACTGCGCTCGACGCAATGCTGGGCACCGGCGGCGCCGTCGTGCGCGTTCGCGTGGACATGGATCGGCGCAGCATTTCAAGCCACGACGTGCGCCGCTCGCCGCTTGGCGCGCTGCCGATCGCGACAACAACGCAAGACGAACGGTATGCCGGCGAGGGCAAACGCTACGGGCGTTCCGCGCAGCAGCTCGATCGCGGATCCGATACGCGTGAAAGCATTGCGACCAGCGATGGTCCGCGAATCGCGCGCATCAGTGCGGCGGTTATCGTCGATGCAGCGCGTGCCGCCGATCTTGCGCAAATCCGCGCACTTTCCGCGGCAACGCTCGGGATCGATCCGCACCGCGGCGACACTATCGATGTGCAAGCCGTTTCGTTCTCGCATCAGCCGGCGGCGAAGAAGGATGCATGGTGGCTGGCATACGGTGCGATTGTGCCGTTGATGCCGGTGCTTGTGTTCGCTATCGTTGCAATCGTTGCACTGCAGTGCGTTCGCGAACCGGTGCGGATGCTCTCGCGAGCCTTCGTCGAGCGCGCGCGCGTTTCGCGGACGTCGCAGGCTATGAGCGGCTTTGCGCCGGCAAAAGTGCGCGGTGCGCTGCGCGATGAGCCGCCGCATACCGCTGCGGCGATCATCAGCGCGTTGCCGGCAGCAACTGCCGCTGCCGTGCTGGATATGTATCCCGAGCATGAGCGCGCGGCGATTATCCGCCGTATGCAGCGGCCCGCATCGCCGGTTGCGCGCGATCTGCACGAGTTTTTGCCGGATGGCTGAGGGCTTTCGTAGCTTTGCGGAGCTGCTGTTGGTGCGGGAGGTTGAGGTTAACATTGAGGAGGATGCGCAGCATCCACGCAGCGGTGGACACGCTCATGGTGACACGCACGAACATGAGTGCGGTTGTCAGTGTACGGCCGAAGCGATCCGGGAAGCGAAATTGTTTCGTGCGCGCGTTGCGGAGGCTGTTGAAATCGCCGTCGCGGATCTGTTGGCAGATATTGCCTCGGATGTGCTCGCACGTGAGTTGCAGTTGCAGCCGGCTGATTTGCGCGCGATCGTCGATCGGGCGTTGGACAGGTTTGCGGCTGATGAACCGCTTCGCGTGCGGACTGCCGACGGCGAACCTGCAAGTGAACTGGCGATTCCAATCGTTCGCGATGCAAGCTTGCTTGCGGGCGATGCGGTTCTGGATTTTCGTAGCGGAAGCGTTGATGCGCGATTGGGGACGCGTCTCGCACGCGTGCTGACGTTACAGCAATGATTGCATACGGACGCATTGTTGCCGTAAACGGCAACGAAGTGCACTGCTCGCTTCCCGGCGCGCGCCTTGGCGCACGCGTTCGTGCGGGCAACGCGGCGGCGCCGCGCTTTGGAACGATTCGCAGCGTGCACGAACGCACGGCGCGCGTCGTTTGCGTAACCGGCGTGGACGGGCTTGCACCCGGCGATCAGGTGTGCGAATACCTGCCGGCTGCACGCGACCGTTTTGGCGCCACCCTGCTTGGCCGCTGCATCGATGCAAGACTCGATGTCAGATTGCCGGATGTCCCGCTGCAAAACGATCGCAGTTCGCTTACGCAGCGGCTCTGGACCGGCGTTCGGTGCATCGATGGGTTGCTTACCCTTGCGCGCGGTGCGCGCATCGGCTTGTTCGGCCCGCCGGGCGCGGGCAAATCGTCGTTGCTGCAAGCAATTGCGGCGCACACGCATGCCGACGCAACCGTGATCGGTCTGGTTGGCGAACGCGGGCGCGAAGCGCAAGCGTGGTCGGCCGCGATCCCATCGCACGCCACTCTCGTGTGCGCGACAAGCGATCGTAGTGCCGGCGAGCGTATCGCCGCGGCGCACACGGCGATGGCGCAAGCCGCAGCGCTGCGCGCACGCGGACTTCACGTGCTGCTCGTTCTCGACAGTCTTGCGCGTTACGCGGCGGCATTGCGCGAAATCGCACTCGCCGACGGTGAACCCGTCGGCCGGGCCGGTTATCCACCAAGTGTTTTCGCGCATCTCGCGCGCTTGCTCGAGGTGGCGGGCGCGGGCACGGGCGGTTCCATCACACTCGTCGCTACGGTGCTCTCCGACGGCGACGAACGCGATCCCGTCAGCGACGCCGCCCGGTCGCTGCTCGATGGGCACGTGCAACTCAGTGCAGCGCTCGCGGCACGTTCGCACTATCCCGCCATCGACGTCTTGCACAGCTCGAGCCGCACGATGCAGCTCGTCGCTTCGGGCGATCATCTTGACGCCGCCGCGGTCGTCCGGCGCGCGCTCTTCGCATTGGCGCGAACCGAAGATGCGCGCTCGCTCGGGATCGCTACCGATGAACCGACCTCGCGCGCCGCCGCGGCCGAACCGGCGATTAACGCCTTCTTGACGCAAGACCAGTGGGCCGCCGTGCCCGAGCGGACGCTATCGCACCTGCGCTGCCTTGCCGATACCTTGAGGTGAACCATGGACATCTTCGGTGACATTGCTGCCGTCACGCGGCGCATTGCGGAACTGACCGGTCAATATCCCGCGCCCCCGCCAACGGTGCCGGCGGGCCTGCTTGCCGGCGGCGGCTCTGCGGCGCAAGGATCGTTTGCCTCGATGGTTTCCTCGGCGATGCGCCCGCCTAGCCCCGTGGCGCCCGCCCAAGTCGATGCGCTGGTGAACAACAACGCGCAGAGCTACGGCGTCGATCCCGCCCTGATCAAAGCCATCATCGCCAACGAGTCGGGCTTTGACGCGAACGCCACCTCGCGCACCGGCGCCCAAGGCCTCATGCAACTCGAGCCGGAGACGGCCGCTAGCCTTGGTGTGGACAACGCTTACGATCCGGCGCAAAATATTTCTGGGGGCACGCGTTACATTCGCGACCTCCTCGAGCGTTTCAACGGTGACTTGCGTTTGGCGGTTGCCGCCTATAACGCCGGTCCCGGAGCGGTCGAAAAATATGGCGGTGTGCCACCCTATGCGGAAACGCAGTCGTACGTACAAAACGTGTTGGACAGCTACTCTCAATACAAAAACCGCTAGTTTAAGCGTCATCACAGCGCTTGTGTGCTTAAGCATGCAGATGCCGTCTGCGCGCGCGCAAAGCGCCGCGCCTACTCTTCAAAGCGTTTTGTCGGCCCGCATCGCTGCATTGCATGCGATGCACGCGCATGCGCCGCAAACGCTGGAAGTGGCCGGTCGCGTTGAGGGCGCAGGCCTGGAAGGACGCTATCACAGCTGGCTCGGTGCGCAGGGACAACGCTACGATCAGACGATCGGCGTACGGTTACAATCGACGATCCGTACGGCAAACGGTCACCTGTACGCCGTCGACGAGAACGGCAACGTGCGCGAGATGCGCGGTTTGCTGTTGGAACGTCAACGGACCGAAGATTTCATCGGCGAAGAGAAATTCACGCAGCAGCCGCAATACGACACGTTCAAGGGCGTCGTTTCGCTCCCGGGTGGCCGTCAAGCGTATGACCTTGTCGTCAGTCCGCCCGACGGATTGCCCGAAGACGTATTTCTCGATACCAAAACGCTCATGCTCGATCGCGAAAGTTACGACGAAGCCGACGGCACGTCGACGGTCGACATGTTCAATTACAAGGTCTACGGTGGCGCGCTCGTTCCCACGACCGAAATCGATTCCAACGGTGATGCGGCGTTCGACCTCAAGCGCGACCTCGTCAAGGTGATCGTCGATCGTCCCATCGACAAACAGATCTTTGAAGTCCCGAAGAACAACGAAATTGTCGCGGACGGCGAGGTTACCGTTCCGCTCGACGATCGCGGCGGCCACTATTTCACAAACGTCACCATCCACGGACACAAATACGTGTTCCTCGTGGACACCGGCGCGCAGGCGATCGTGATCGATCCCCGGGTTGCGCACCAGCTCGGGCTCACTCCTGAAGGCAAGCTTGAAGTTTCCGGTGCGCAGCGCATCGGCGGCCTTGGCATTGCGGCGCTCGACGCTCTCCAAGTCGGTTCCGCAACGCTGCCGCTAAAATCGGTCAGCGTGCTCGATTTGCACAGCATCATCGGCGCCTTTTCGCCCGATGGCGTGCTGGGGTATCCCTTCTTTGCATCGGCGGAAGTCGAGTTCGACGCCGCCGGTCACAAGATGCGGTTTGCGCGCCCCGGAATGCTGCATGCGCGCGGCTCCCGCGTGCCGATTGACGTTGATCGTTCGATGATTGAGATGCAAGGCCGCGTCAACGGCGTGAACGGCCGCTTCATCCTCGATACGGGCAATAGTGGCGAATTATTGCTCTTTGCGCCGTTCATGCAAAAGCATCCTAACTTGATTCCTGCGGATTTTCATCCGTTCGCAAATAGCTACGGTGTCGGAGGGAATGCGCAGGCACTCGCTGCGTACGTGGATGAGCTCGACGTGAGCGACTTCCGCTTTTTCAACCGCTTTTCGGATTTGATGCTGGCGCAGCACGGTGCGTTCGCCGATCGCTTCGCCGCCGGCAACATCGGCATGGGCGTTCTCTCGAACCTCGTCGTAACGTTTGACGTTGCGAATGCGCAAGCGTTCGTTACGCAGGCGCAGAGCTTCGATGATGGCCGCTACCGCGCACGAAGAGAAAAAGAAAAATTCATAATTCCGTAGCAGCCCGGACAAATTTCGCCGCTAACCTGGCGGCATGACGATAGCGGATCGGTTTCATGTCAGCATTCTTTCCGCGCCGGTAGCGGCGGCCGATCGCCGCGCGCTCTCGCAAGCGTGGTATTCCGCGCTGTACCGCTCGAGCGCAAACGTCCCCGAACGGCCGCAAATCTCACCCACAGCAGCCCTGCAAGCGCCGCGCTCACGAGCGGCGCAGCCCACAACGCAAAAGCCTCATGCCGGTAAACTCGCGGCTGCACTGCCGCGTTCGGCGGAGCCGCCGCGGCGAAGCGATGCGTTCGTTTCGCCCGAACGGCGCGCTGCACGTTCGAGCCTTGCGCGAAAGATTGAAGCGGCATTCTTGCGACCCGGCGCCGCGCCGCGCACGGCAACGTTTTCGCTGGGTGAAGAAGGGCGCGTGCGCATTTCCCTGCGGATGGATGGCTCGGCTGTTCGCCTCATTGCCGTCTGCGCGCCGAGCGTGCGTGCGAAAGTAGCACAAGCGCTTGCGCAGGCGCGCTACGCAATGGCCCTGCGCGGCATAACACTCAGTTCGGATCTCGAGGAGCGCGCGCAATGATGATCTCCGATGCCACGATGCGTGCGATGGAAACGATTGTGCAACGCGAACGCGAGGTTGTCGATCAAACCGGCTTCACCGTCCGGGCGCCAAAAGGATCGTTCCTTATTGCCGGTCGCGAGAACGCCGCGCCGGAGTACGTCACGCAAGCGACGCTTTCGCTGCGCGGCGGTGCGCTCGTTGACGATCGCGGAGCGGCGATTCTGGGTTACGATCGTCCCGGATCGTCGCCGCATGCGCTGCACGTCGATCCTGTCGACGTCGCGCTTGGATTTGCCGGCACGATGCGCGTGGATGCCGACGGCACGATAAGCTATCAGCGTGAAGAGATCGATCCGCGATCCGGACTAAGCGAAATCGTCGATGAAACGATCGGAAAACTTGCGTTGGCAAGGTTCCCGCAATCAGCGCCGCCGCCGCTAACGTCTGCCGGCCGGTTCGCCTCACCGGCAGGTGTGACGCCGCTCACCGGCACGCCGGGCGATGGAACTTTTGAACGAATAACGGGCGCATCGCTCGACCAGCAGCGCATCGATACGAGCTTTGAGCGCCTTCAGGATGCGTACATGGCCTTCGACGCACTGCGTGCAGCGGGTAAGGCTCACGGAAGTGTGGAGAAAACCGCCATGGATCTGCTCAAATGAACGTGCTTGCGTTCGAGCGGAAGATTCGTACGTGTGGCCCAAAACGCGTGCGCCGCGCATGTTTTCATGCTCGATCGCAGATTGCGCGCAGTTCCATCTGTTTTGTTGCGAACGCCGTGCGGGAAACGCTCGCATCGCTAATCGGGCCGCTTACCGTTCGCACCATTGAGCCGCGCATTCCGTCGGCGGAAACGTGGAATGTGTTGCTGGACGATGCGCGCGTGCACCGCGTGCGGGGATCCGTCACGAGTGCCGCGTTCGTTCTGCGCCGAAGCGATGCACTGGCGCTTGCGTTGTGTGCGTTCGGCGAGGCCCCGGCGCGTGACGACCGCGCGCTCTCCGCGGTCGAAGAGCACGTGCTGCAGCGCGTGCTTGCGGCGCTTACCGCTACGCTTGCCCCGCTCTGCGGGCAAGACGTCGCACCGGACCGTTCCGCCGGCGGCCTGAAATTCGTCAGCTACTTCGAATTAACAATCGCCGCGGCCGAGCGTCGTCTGCGCATCGGCGTTGCCTTAGCCGCTGAACCAGCTCTGCCGCCAAAGGCGGGCGGCCTGACACTCGAGCACCTGGCAGCGGCCGCTGTCGAAGTGACAGCCGAGCTCGCCTGCGGCATATTGCCCGCTCAGGCCTTCATTGACTTACGTCCCGGCACGGTCGTGCCGATGACCACTAAGATAGGCGAGCCGGGCACGCTGAAGCTCGACGGCGCGGTCCTCGCGCGAGGAACCTGCGGGACATCGGGTTCACGCTACGCTCTCGTTTTGGAATGAAGACGGTGGATAAGAAAAACGGATTAGTGGCCGACCAACAAAATCTCGACCTTCTGATGAACGTTCCGCTTCAGGTAACGGCGGAACTTGGCAAATGCAAAATGCCGGTTGCGGATATTTTGAAGCTCGGCACGGGTTCCATCGTTGAGCTGGACCGTTTGGCCGGCGGTCCGGTCGATCTGCTCGTGAACAATAAACTCGTTGCGCGCGGAGAAGTCGTCGCTATCGACGATAACTTTGGCGTGCGCGTTACCGAACTGATTCAGAAACCCGCCTGACATAAGCCGGAAACATCCGGGCGCTACGCTCGCGCCATGGATGGAATTTTCGCAATAGCGGGACACGCGCGCGCAACGCTGCCGCTGGACGTCCTGGCCGCACTGACCCTTCTTTCGGTTGCACCGGTGGTGCTCGTCATGTCGACGTCGTTCGTGCGAATCGTCGTCGTACTTTCGCTTGTGCGATCGGCTATCGGTGCGGCTTCGCTTCCACCGAACACGGTGCTTACGGGGCTTGCGCTCGTGCTGACGACGGTGATCATGTCGCCGACGTTTACGCAGATCAACGACGTTGCAGTTCGTCCTTACGCGAGCGGTTCCATCACGCCGGCGCAATTTGCCGATCGCGCGCTTACGCCGCTGCGCGCTTTTATGTTGCGGCAAACGCATCTGCAAGATTTGGCTCTTTTCGAGCGCGTAGCGCACCGTCCATCGGAGCCGGCGCAGCGCGCGCCACTGACGGTGATCGTGCCGGCGTTCGTCGTGGGCGAACTGCGCGACGCGTTCGCTATCGGCCTTGCGTTGTATTTGCCGTTTGTGGCGATCGATTTGGCGGTTGCATCGATCTTGATGGGCCTAGGCATGTTCATGCTCAGTCCTCCGGTGATTTCGCTGCCCGCAAAACTGCTGCTGTTCGTAATGGTCGACGGATGGGCGCTCGTATGCGAAGGCGTGGTGTCCTCGTTTAGATAAGAAGCGTGCATGCGGATCAGCGACGCGCTGGAGCGGCAGCGCCCGTTCTTTTCGTTCGAATTCTTTCCGCCGCGCAGCGACGAAGCGCACCGCTCGCTGATCGACGCGGCATGGACGCTGCGCGCGTTGCGTCCCGCCTTCGTTTCCGTAACGTACGGTGCAGGCGGTTCCACACGCGCGCGTACGATCGAGATTTCGAAAGAAATGCGAAACGAGATCGGCCTAAACGTGATGGCGCACGTGACCTGCGTCGGGAGCTCGCGCGCCGATCTGCGCAGCATACTGACGGATCTGGAAGTCGCGGGAATTGAGAACGTCATGGCGCTGCGCGGCGATCCGCCCAAGGATGCGGTAACGTTTGAGCCTGCGCCCGGCGGTTTTTCGTACGCGAACGAACTTATCGCGATGATCGCGCGCAATTTTCATTTTTGTATCGGCGGGGCGGCGTATCCGGAAAAGCACCCTGAAGCCGCGAGTTTTGACGACGACTTGCAGCATCTCAAGCGCAAGGTCGATGCGGGCGCGCAATTCTTGGTGACGCAGCTCTTTTTCGATAATGATAAGTATTTCGCGTTCGTCGAACGCGCGCGGTCGGCGGGTATCCGCGTTCCAATTCTGCCCGGCGTCATGCCGATCACGAATTTCGAACAGATCCGCCGCTTTACGGCAATGTGCGGCGCAACAATTCCGCCGAAACTGCTGGCGGAGCTTGAAGTACGGCGCGATTACCCGGACGCCGTTCAAGATCTTGGCGTTGCGTACGCGACGCTACAGGCATCGGAGCTGTTGGCGCGGGGTGCGCCGGGCATTCATTTTTATACCTTGAACAAATCGCCGGCTACGCGCGCTATCGTTAGCGCTTTGCTGGCGGCGACGGCGTGGAGATCGTTTACGCCGGCGACATAATTCGGCAATAACTATCGCGTAAGGTCGAGAGGTGATCGCTTTCGACGGGCTCCTTCGCGAAACGCTGACCATCGCTGCCGTGCTATGCTTGCCGGTTCTTGCGGCGGCAACGTTGACCGGCACGCTGATTGCGGTACTGCAAGCGGCAACGCAAATACAGGAACAAACACTCACGCTGCTTCCGAAAATGATCGTCGTCGGCCTCGCGCTCGCCGCATTCGGATCATTCGGGATGCACTTATGCGCAAATCTTTTCGGCGACGTCATCGCGCATATTCCGGAGCTCATTACGCGGTGAGCGGCGCGGCGCTTTTGGTCTTTGCTCGCAGCGCAGGGTTCGTGTTTCGCGCCCCTGGACTCTCGCATCCCGCAGTGCCGCCGCCCGTACGCGCCGGCATCGCATTCGTGTTGACCCTTGCACTTGCGCCGGCCTTCGCACGCTTTCGCGCGCCGGACGGTCTTTCGCTCGTCATCGCGCTGGCGTGCGAAACCGGTATCGGCGCCGCTATTGGAATCGCGGCATCGCTGTTGTACGACGGTGCATATGCCGGCGGCCGTGCGCTGGACGATTACGCCGGCATTCGCGGCAGTATTCCAAACGCACCGCTGTACGCCGCAAGCGGCTTCGGCCGCATTTGTTCGACGGTGTTTCTTGCGGCGTTTTTCTTGCTGGGCGGATATCGTCTTGCGATCGGCAGCTTTGCCGCCAGTTTCGAACGGTTGCCGCCTGGTGCGCTTCCGCCGCCGCATCAGCTGCTGACGTATGCGCTATCGTTGCCGGTCATCATTATCCAAGCGGCGCTATTGGTCGCAGGCCCTGCGATTGCACTGCTGTTTGCGGCGCAGTTCACGCTAGGTGCGCTCACCCGTGTCATTCCGCGCTTTTCGGCGTTTTCGCTTTCGTTTCCAATCGTGTTTGCGCTTGCGATTCTCGCCATTGCCGTGACGATGGTGAGCGTCTCGCAGAGCGGCGCGACGCCGTGGATGCCGCAGCCGTTCTTCGCGGTGCACCCATGAGCGAGAAGCGGTTTGAAGCAACGCCCGGACGATTGCAGCGCGCACGCCGCGAGGGCGATGTTGCGATCTCGCACGAGCTCTGTAACACCGCAGCGTTGGCGTGTGGGCTTGCGGGATGCGTTTTTGCCGTCGCACCAATCGGCGCTCTCGCGCACGCTGCACTACTGGCGTCGGCGCGCGGCGAACCATCGTTCGGTACCTTCGCAGCATTAGCGCTGTGGACGTTCGTCCCGCCCGTAGCTGCCGCCGGCGGCGCGACGGTTGCCGCACTGGCGCAAACCGGCGGCATTTCGTTTGCGGTTCCAAAAATCAACGTGAAGAAACTCGCGCCGGCTGAAAATCTACGGCGGATGTGCTCGCGCGAATCGGCAGTGACGGCAACACGCTCGCTGCTGGCGTTCGTGTGCGCAGTATTTGCGCTGGTCCCCGTCGCGACGGGTGTTGCGGGCGCAGCGTTGCATGCATCCGGCGTGCCTGCGCTTGCATCGCTGGCATGGGACGGCGCGCTGCATGCAGCGTTTGCTGCGTGTGCTGTTGGTGCAGTGTTCGGTGTGTTCGATTACGGTTTGCAACACGCGCGCCGGCGCAGGCGGCTGCGCATGTCGCTGGACGAACTGCGCCGTGAGATCAAAGAACACGATGGCGATCCACTCGCACGCTCGCGCCGAAAAGCGATGCACCGCGCTCTCACGAAAGGCTCTGTCACACGCGTGAAAGAGGCTGCGTTCGTTGTGACCAACCCAACGCATATTTCGGTCGCACTCGAATACCGTCCGCCGGACGTACCAGTACCGCATGTCCTCGTTGTGGCGGCCGATGAAGGTGCCGCGCAGGTTCGCGATCTGGCGAAGTTCCATGGAATTCCAACGGTTGAAAACGTTCCGCTTGCGCGCGAATTGTTCGCGCGGTGCAAGCCAGGCGACGTTATCCCGGCGAGCACGTACGTCGCAGTTGCCGAGATCGTTGCGGCGCTTACGCGAACCGGAGCGCTCGAATGACGCGCTTGCCGTCGTACATCTTTGCCGGCGTGCTGCTCTGCATCGTCGGGATTCTCATCGTGCCGCTACCGCCGCTGCTGCTTGACGTGCTGCTCGGCGCGAACATTTTTCTCTCGGCGCTCGTGCTGCTGCTCAGCGTTACGGTAGAAGAGCCGCTGCAATTCTCCGCATTTGCGCCGGCGTTGTTGCTCGCTACCTTGTTTCGCCTATCGCTCGACGTTTCGGCGACGCGCCTGATTCTCACGCAAGGGCACGAGCCCGGCGGTGCCGGCGCAGTGATTCCGGCGTTCGGCGAATTCGTCGTGCGCGGCAATCTTGCCGTGGGCCTGATCGTTTTTGCGATCTTGATCACGATTCAGTTCATCGTGATTGCGAGCGGATCGCAGCGCGTCGCTGAAGTGGCAGCGCGCTTTACGCTCGATGCGATGCCGGGCAAACAGATGGCGATCGACGCAGAGGTGCATGCGGGGCTGCTCGATGCACCCAGCGCGCGCGCGAAACGCGAACGCGTGCAGAAGGAAGCCGATTTCTACGGCGCTATGGACGGCGCGGGAAAGTTCGTGAAAGGCGATGCGATCGCGGCGCTCGTGATCGTTGCACTCAATCTCGCCGGCGGTCTCGGAGTGGGCATGCTGTATCACGGCATGGATGCCGGACAAGCGCTGCAGACGTTTGCACTGCTTTCCATTGGTAATGCGCTCGTCACGACACTGCCGGCGTTCCTCATTTCGACGTCGATGGGCATGATGGTCACGCGCGTTGCATCGGACGGATCGCTCGGCTCCGACCTGGCAGCGCAGCTCTTCGCGCGGCCCGACATGCTGCGTCTAGCCGGCGGATTGCTGCTTGCACTAGCGCTCGTTCCGGCATTGCCGCGGCCGGTGTTCATCGTGCTTGGGTTGTGCGCGTTTCTTACAGCGCAGCTTGCCGCGAAGCACCAAAGCGGCCTTGCTCAGGCGCTTGCGCAGCAGCAACAAGCGGCAAAACGTCAAGCGATCCGGCGCCCAGAGATGGCGCTCGGCTTAGTCGGCGTCGATGCGCTGTGCATTGAAGTTGCAGAAGAACTCGGCGCTCTGCTGATGCCGCCGCATGCGGATGCGCTGCTCGATCGCATCGGTGAAGTTCGCCGTGCGCTCGCCGCCGAGATCGGCATTGTGATCCCCGGTGTGCGTTTGCGTGACGATCTCACGCGATCGGGTGCAACGTATGCGATCCGCGTTCGCGACGATCTCGTAGCCGAAGGTGAACTCCAGCTCGACAAAGTCCTGGCGGTGGGCGAGGCGCAAATGCTCGAACGTTTGGGCGGCGAGCTCACGCGCGAGCCGGTCTACGGCTTGCCCGCGGTGTGGATCGATCCGTCGCAGCGCGATCACGCGCTACAATCCGGTGCCCTCGTCTTCGATCCGATCTCGATCGTCGGTTCGCACTTGGCCGAAGTCGCACGCGAACACGCGGCGCAGCTGCTCGGGCGCCAAGAATTGCAAACCATGCTCGAACACATGCGCGCCAGCGTTCCGTCTCTCGTTAAAGAGATCGGGCCGGACGGCGTTCCGCTCGGCACGCTGCAAAAGACGTTCGCTTTGCTGCTGCAGGAACGCGTGTGGCCGCGCGACGGCGTGGCGGTCCTCGAAGCGGTGCTGGCGGCCTATCCCGCCGTGCGCGAACCGCTGGAACTCGCCGAAGCCGCGCGGCGGGCCCTGGTCCCCGCGCAGCTGCGCCGGCGCGGAGAGCCCCTGGAAGCGCTGCTTTTAAACCCGGAGCTCGAGCGCGCCATCGGTCCCGACATGGACCCGTCGCTGGCGCTTCAGATCCGGGCGCAGGCCGAAACGTTATGTTCTGTGGACGGCGTGCACCGCAGCGCATTGGTCTGCACCGGTCCCGCGCGGCCGTTGCTGGCCGATTTTCTGCGGAGATCCGGCTTAAAAGTGGCGGTTTACAGTTACGCCGAGGTGCCGCCGGAGGTCCGGCTGGTCCCTTGCGGGGTGATCAAACTCGCCGAAGGGGGTGTCGCGGCGTAGCGGAAAATTGACGGGCCTGCCGGGGGCTGCTAGACTCTTAGGGTTGTGCGCCCATCCGGGCCTTCTTTTT
>CAZERJ010000060.1:0-14278 GCA_964514445.1 uncultured bacterium
CTCCGGAAAGCTCCAACTTTTTCGCGCCGGCCATGGATGGCCGTTTCAAAACTTGTTTTCGCGAAAAAGTGGGCAGCGGTGATTTTTCAGGATGAAAAATCACCAGCGGTTTCCGGAGAACACCCCCTTCGACCGCTCAACTTCATCCGCTCAACACCTAAACACCACCACCGGCTCAACCACCGCTTGTAATAGGAGAGATTGATGCAACTAGGAATGGTCGGGCTTGGCCGCATGGGTGGCAATATGGCGACGCGGCTGTTGCGCGGCGGGCATAAAGTCGTCGGCTATGCACACACGCCGGCCGAAGTGCAAAAAGCGCAAGCCGAGGGCGCGATTGGTGCTTCGTCGCTGGAAGATCTCGTCGCGAAACTCGAGGGAACGCCGCGGGTTGTTTGGTTGATGATTCCGCCTGGGAAGCCGACTGATGATACGATCGATCAGTTGCTGATGTTGCTTAGCAGCGGTGACATTATTGTTGACGGCGGCAATACGAATTGGAAAGAAGGTTTGGCCGCGTACGAGCGATGCAAGGCCAAGGGCGTTTCGCTTGTTGATGCCGGTACGAGTGGCGGCGTTTGGGGGCTCAAAGAAGGCTATTGTTTGATGGTTGGCGGCGATGATGAAGCTGTCAAAGCGTGTGAGCCTGCGTTTTTGACGCTTGCGCCGCAAGGTGGGTACGCGCATGTCGGGCCTGCCGGTGCCGGCCATTTTTCCAAGATGGTGCATAACGGGATCGAGTACGGCATGCTTCAAGCGTATGGCGAAGGGTTTGAGATTTTAAGGCAGTCGCCGTTCAAGTTTGATTTGCACCAGCTCGCGTCGATTTGGCGATATGGTAGCGTGATTCGCTCGTGGCTGCTGGATTTGGCGGTGCTTGCGTTTGAGGAAGATCCGGATCTCGAGAAGATTCGTGGTTGGGTTGATGATACGGGTGAAGGGCGTTGGACGGTGCAGGCGGCGATTGATGAGAACGTGCCGGCGCCCGTGATTACGCTTTCGTTGCTTGCGCGGTTTGCGTCGCGGCAAGATGAGTCGTATAGCGCGAAGGTCATCGCGGCGCTTCGCAATCAGTTTGGTGGGCATGCGGTGAAGGCGGAGACGTCATGACGACGACGGGGACGACCGGTAACGGCGTCAGCGTTGCTGCGACGAAAGTGAATCCGCTGCGCGCGGGCTTGGAAACCGTGCGTATCGAGCAGCCGTGTACGATTGTGTTTTTTGGCGCGAGCGGCGATTTGTTTAAGCGCATGCTCATGCCGGCGATCTATAATTTGCGCGTCGATGATATTTTGCCCGTCAATTTCAGTTTGATTGGATTTGCGCGCAGCGAATATACGGATGATCAGTTCCGTGAGTATTGCAAGCAGTGCGTCAACGAGTTTTCGCGCTCGGGCGCTGTTAAAGAATCGCTATGGCAAGAACTGGCGCCGCGCATTAGCTATATCGCTGCGGATTTCAATGATATCAAGTACTTTGAAGTCCTTCGCGAGCGGCTCGAAGAGCTGGAGACGAAATTCGGCCCTGGGCATAACCGGCTTTTTTATCTCTCCACGCCTCCTAGCGTCTTTCCGAAGATTATCGAGCAGATCGGTAAAGCGAAGCTGGATCCGGCCTCAAATAAAAACGGTTACTCGCGCATCATTATCGAGAAACCGTTCGGGACCGATCTTGCTTCTGCGCGGGCTTTACAAGCGGAAGTTGTAAAGGTCTTCCCGGAAAACGAGGTGTATCGCATCGACCATTATCTGGGCAAGGAAACCGTCCAGGATATCATGGCGCTGCGGTTTGCAAATACGATTTTTGAGCCGATTTGGTCGCGCAATTATATCGAATCCGTGGAGATCACGGCGGCAGAAACGCTCGGCGTCGAACAGCGCGGCGGTTATTATGACAACGCCGGTGCGCTGCGCGACATGATTCAAAATCACGTGCTTAACCTGCTCGCGCTCGTGGCGATGGAGCCGCCTGCGGGTGCCGACGCCGACGCGATCCGCAATGAGAAGTACAAAGTCTTCTCAGCGATCGAACCGCCTGCGCCCGAGGATGTGTTCCATATGAGCGTGCGCGGCCAGTACGATGCCGGCACGATCGCCGGCGAAGCGGTGCCTGCGTACCGCAGCGAGCCGGATGTTCGTCCTGATTCCAATACAGAGACGTATGCGGCGCTCAAACTGCACATCAACAACTGGCGCTGGGCGGGCGTGCCGTTCTATCTGCGCAGCGGCAAACGTCTGGCGCGCAAAGTCTCACACATCGAGATCACGTTCAATCCCATTCCGCACCGGCTTTTCGGCGAGAAGAGCGATACGATCGAGCAGAACGTCCTGGTAATTAAAATCCAGCCGGACGAAGGGATCTCGATGCGCTTCAACGCCAAAGTTCCCGGACAGAAAAATCACATCCGCAGCGTGACGATGGACTTCAATTACGGCACCGGCTTTGGTGTAAAATCAGCTCCCGCATACGAGCGGCTCATTGCCGACGCTATGCGCGGCGACGCTATGCTCTTCACGCGCTGGGACGCCGTCCAGCGCGCGTGGGAGATCGTCTCGCCCGTGCTCGAGGTATGGACCTCGATCAAGGATCGCACGTTTCCAAATTATCCCGCCGGTTCGGATGGTCCGGAAGCGGCGAACCAGATCAACCGCCGATGGCGGCCGCTGTGAGCGTCATCGACGTCCCGGGCGTCCTCGCGGAGCTCGAGGAGCTGCGCGCGGAACGGGAAGCGCATTCAACCACAACGGCGTTCAATCTGATCGCCTTTTTCGAAGGCGACAACGAGCTGCGCAAAGTCTTTCTTGAACGGATCCGCGAGTTCGAACAGCGCAATCCGCTGCGCACGATCGTGCTCACGTGCGACGAGAACGGCATGAAGGTCGAGCGCGAACACGTGCAGGTGCCATCCTGCGACTTAGGTGCATCGCAGCTCAAATCGATTGCGCACGATCTTTGTGTCCCGGGCGTGCGCACGGTTTTGATGTGGGCCGGTACGCGTGTGAGCGATCCGCGGTTTACGGCGCTGTGCGAGATGAGCGATATTACGATGCTCTTTACGAGCCGCACGGCAACATCGGAAACCCAGAGTTTAGCCGACGTTGTGGCGCTGCTCGGCGGGCCGCTCGAACATAAAGTACGTGACGTCGCGTTTCTGCGTTTACTCCCGTGGCAAGAGCTCGTCGCGCAACTCTTCGACGACGAGCAACTTACGCCGGAACTGCAGCAGATCGAAGCGATCGAGATTGGAAGCGGCACATCGAGCGAAGCGTATTACTTTGCGGGATGGCTCGCGAGCCGTTTGAATTGGCAGCCGTGCGGGGCGCACGAATTCTGCAACGAGTCGGGAAAGACGATACGCGTTACGCTTACGCAAGAGGGTCCACCACGGCGTCTTCAAGCCGTGCGCCTAAACTCGGCAGCCGAACGCTTTGAAGCAGCCGTGCAAGCCGAGAACGACGAGATGGTATGCCTGCGCGTCGATGGCCCGAAAGCGCGTTGGGAACGCTGCGTACCACTGCAAAACACGGACATGGTCACGCTCGTCGAACATGCGATCTTCGTGCAAAGCGATCAGTCGATGTATTTAGACACATTACGGATGGTTGGCAGGCTCCTCGAGCATCTGTCGTGATGCCGCCGCGCGGGGAAGTGCACGTTCTTGAAACGCCGCAGGCGCTTGCGCAGGCTGTAGCCGATGTCTTCGTGTCGCGCGCGCAAGACGCCATCGATGCGCGGGGCGAGTTTTTCGTGGCGCTTGCGGGCGGCACGACACCGAAGGGGTCGTACCAATTGCTCGCACGCGAACCACGGCGCTCCGCCGTTGCGTGGGATCGCGTTCGCATTTTTTTCGGCGACGAACGCAGCGTAGGCCCCGACGATGACGATTCCAATTACAAAATGACGCGGGAAGCATTTTTGGATGCGGTTGTCCCGCCGCATAACGTCTACCGCGTCCGCGGCGAAGACGACCCAGTGCAAGCCGCGGCCGACTATGCAGCGGTGCTGCTCAACCTCATGGGCCTGGAACCGCGGTTCGATCTGATCATGCTCGGCATGGGCGCCGACGGACACACCGCATCACTGTTTCCCGGGGCCGATCCGCGCACCGATGACGAACGTCTCGTGCGCGAGGTGTGGGTTGAAGAAAAGCAGACGTACCGCATCACACTCACCCCTTCAGTGATCAATGCGGCGCGTCACGTGCTTATCGCCACGGAGGGCGAATCGAAAGCTGCAATCCTGCGTGAAGTGCTCGAAGGCCCACACGACCCCGTCGCACGTCCGGTCCAAATCGTTGCACCGTCGAACGGCACGCTGGACTGGTATGTCGATCGTGCCGCCGCAGCGCAGCTCACGCCGGACACGATGCAATAAAAAAAGACCCTCATGCCTGAGGGTCTTTGATTTTGCTAGGTTGAGTCTCGTACGTTACGTCTGGCTCGTTCGACGCCGGCTTTGAGCTCATCACCGGCTTCGTTGATCACGGATCCTGCGCGCTCACCGGGTGTCATCGTGTCGCCGGCAACGTCGCGCTTTGCGCGTTCGCCCTCGGCTGCGGTGCGGTGTACGCCTTCTTTGACAGTGTCCGCGACGTCGTCGATTGCTTTGCTAATCTTGTCCGTCATACGGGTTACTTACCCGTGCGGCGCATCCTGATAACCGAGCGGGCGCTGGTTCCACCGCTCTAGTTCGCGACCGTAGAGCACTGCGCTTCGCTCTTGTAATTTTTGCACGTTCAGCTTAGAAAGGCGCGTGCGGTTGCGTTGTTTTTTCATGGTTTCAACGTCCCTTCTCCTACTGTTGTTAGATTAACGTTATTCGTTGTGAGAATGGTTCCCGTCGCTTGCTGTAATTGCACGACCGCTTTGTTGAGATTCGTCTGAGCCTGCAACTCGCGTTGACGCGCATTTGCTAAATCTACTTCGCGCGTCAAGACCAAAAACGTCGTTGACGTTCCGGCATGAAAACGCCGCACTTCGCTTTGCAGCACGGCTTGAGAGGCCTGCCGCGACGCACTTGCCGCGTTCAGCTGCGAGATCGCACTTTGATACGCCTGGAGCGCGTTGCGCACGTCGACGGTGATGCGCTGTACCGTCGAGACTTCTTGAAGCTGCGCGATACGCTGCTGCTGAAGCGCGATAGCGTAGTTCGCTTTCGCCGTGTTGTCGCCGAGCGGAAAGTTGACCTGGAAACCTGCGGTGTACACGGGGAACTTGTTCGAAAGCAGGTTCTGAATCGATTTATCGAGCCCTCCGACCAAATACGAGGGCACCGGCGTGTTGGAATTCGGCAGCGGCGGGATTTGCTGCGCGGGCGGCAGGGTTCGGTTCACGGCGGCAATCAGCTCGTTGACCGCGATAGCCTGCTGCGTCGAGTTTTGGACGAACGATCCCGGCGGCGCGAGATTGCCCGCGAAGCCATTGCTCGAATAGCCGAGTTTCAAGTCGACCTGCGGGCGCGTTTGTTCTTGCGCGTACCCAACGTTTTCCGCGGCCGTTTGCAGCTGTGCACGCAGCTGTGCCATCTCCGGCCGGTTCGCAAGCGCCTGCGTCACGAGTCCCGCAAGCTCCGGCTGCGAGGGCAGTTGCAGCACGGGCGTCGTCGGCACGAGATTCGCGCTCCAAATCGGATCCTGAGGATTTGTCGTCAGTTGCGATTTGAGCTGGTTTTGCAGCTGCGCTACGGTTTGCAGCGCTTGGTAGACGTTTTGACGGTAGTTTGCCACTTGCGCATTGACTTCGACAACGTCAATAGGTGCGCTCGCGCCGGCGCGCGCAAGACGAACGTTACTGTGCTGCTCGCTGATGACGTCCCTGAGCGTCTCTTCTTGAATGGCAACATTGCGCCACGCCGCAACCAGATCCCAATATGCATTTTGCACCGAAGCAATGGTCGTCGACACCGTGCCCAGTGTTTGTGCATTCGTGTTCGCTTGCGCGATGACGGCCAGCTGTACTTGATGCCCGGCCTGATAGTAACGCCGCCCGCGTCCCAGCGGCTGCGTGAAGCCGAGCGAAAAAACCGTCGGATAATACGGGTTGAACGTGTTGATCGTGGTGTTGTCGTTGATTCCGCGCCCGGAGAGGGTCACGTTATACTGCTGTCCGCCCGGCAATATGCCTTGAGCACCCACACCGACGCTCGTTGTCCGCTGCACGATCGGGCCGAAATTCGGGCCGGCAAAGAACGCGTTCTGCGGCGCGCTGGAAGAATATTGATACTGCGGTTCTATTGAGAAATTCACGTCGTACGCACCGCGCGCCGCCTGAATTTGATAGCCGGCAATCTGACGGTTTGCCTGCGCAATCGCAAGGTCCGAGCTGCGCGAGAGCGACATGCCGATGGCGTTCTCGAGGGTCAATCCGACGAACGGCTGTTGCGTAACGCCGATCACCGTTGGAACCGGCGCGGAAACTTTCGGCGCCGTATACCCGGGAGCTACCGACGGAACCGCCGGTAAGGGCGGTTGAGGCGCGGGGGTAGGTACGACGGCCGAAGTCACAGCCGCCAAAATCAACAATCCTAACACGATTTAAACTCCTATTCCGATGCGACCATAGCGCCGGACTTCGGGCGGCGTAACAACGCTACCAGCGGCGCGAGCAAGAGCGAGATCACTGCCGTCAAGCGCGCAGTATCCGCGTATGAAAGTACGTAAGCCTGGGCGGAAACGAACGATGAAAGCGAGCGCAGCGCGCCGCGCGCGTATTCGCCACCGTTGGCCATGAGATATTGCTGCACCGTTTGCGCGTGGAGATTCACATCGCTCGAGAGCGCAGTTTGATGAACGTCGACCTGCCGGACCAACACCGTGATGAGCACTGCGGTTGCGATGCTTCCGCCGATCTGACGGGCCAGATTAAAAAACGCCGAGACGGCAGGCGCGTCTTTGGGTTCGACGGCGCCGAGCACTGAAATCGAGAGCGGAACAAAGATCTGCGAGAGACCGATGCCGCTGACGATCAGCGATGCTGCAAGGGTCCAGAATTGCGTTTGCGGCGTCGTGACCTGCGCTTGCATCCAGTTGGCGACACCGAGCAGTACGAACCCGCCGAAGACCATCCAGCGCGTATCGATTTTGCCCTTTGACGCGATGATCGCGGCAAACGGCGTGCATATCATGACCGCGAGCGCGCGAATCAGCATCGTTTGCCCGCTGAGTGACGCGGTAAAATTCAGCGAACCCTGAACGTACTGCGGCAGAATTAGCACCGAGCCGTAGAGACTAATACCAAGAACGGCGCCCAGCAGACTGCCTACGGCAACTTGCCGGTACCGCAGCACGTGAAGATCGACAATCGGAATGCGAGATCGTAACGTCCAGACCACAAAGCCGGTTAGCGCAGCCGCAGTTACGATGGCGAGCAGACGGATGTTGCCGTCGGCAAGCCAGTCGTATGTCTGACCTTGCTCCAACACGTATTGAAGCGATCCCAGGCCGGTTGCAAGCAGACCCAGGCCGATCCAATCCAGCGGTTTATCTTTTTGCGGCGGCTGCGGATTGCGCAGGACCAGATACACCGCGATCGCGGTGATGATGCCGATTGGAATGTTGATATAAAACGCCCACCGCCACGAGAGCGCGTCGGTGATGAAACCGCCGACGACCGGACCAAGTGCCGGACCGACGATAACGCCCATCGAGAAGATGCCTTGCGCTTTACCTTGTTCGCTCTGCGGATATGTTTCACGCAAGATGGCTTGTGAGGTGGAAATCAGACCGCCACCGCCGACGCCTTGAATGATGCGCCAGAAGACGAGCTGCGCGAAGGAAGGCGCGAAGCCGCACATCGCCGACGCGAACGTAAAGATGAGGATGGAAGCCAAGTAGTATGCGCGGCGTCCGAACCGCAGTTGCAGCCACGGCGTAATCGGAATGATGATGACGTTGGCAATGATGTATCCGGTGACGACCCACGCGCCTTGGTCGACCGATACACCGAGATTTCCTTGAATATTCGGCAGTGCTACATTGACGATCGTCGTGTCGATAATCTCGAGCATGGTGGCCGCGATGACCGCCAGGGTGACGACGTTACGCCGCCAGCCATACTCGAGGACCGATTGATACGTCATTGCGTTTTAACCGAGGTCACCACCGACATACCTGGGCGCATTGGATATTTGCTCATATCCGTGTCTGAGTTGAAGCGGATTTTCACCGGAATGCGTTGCGTGACTTTCACGAAGTTGCCCGTGGCGTTCTGCGCAGGCACCAGCGCGTAGGTATTCTGCGAGGCCGGGTTAATCGAGTCCACCGTGCCGTGGAACGTCTTCCCCTTATACGCATCGACCTTGATGTCGACGGGTTGCCCAGGACGCATATTTCCGACTTGCGTTTCCTTGTAATTCGCCGTGATGAACACCTGATTCGGAATGATCGTCATCAGCGTGTTGCCCGGCTGCACGGTTTGTCCCACCTCGGCGCTCTTTTGGCCGATGTAACCGTCCACTGCGGCGTAGATCCGCGTGTTGCGCAAGTTCTGTATCGCAATGTCGAGTGCAGCGCGCTGCGAGTAAATCTGACCGGGTGCGCGTGCTTGCAAGAGTTTGCCCTGCGCCTGCGTTACGCCGCCTTGCGCGGCGCCGACGCCGGCTTGCGCAGCGCTGACTTTTTGCGCCGCGGCCTGAACGTTGGCCTGCGCGGTATTTACCGCTTGTTGCGCGGCGTTGTAGTTCGACACGGCTTGTTCGTATTGGGCCTGCGCCGCATCGAGCTGTGAGCGCGCGACGTCGCCCGTACGCACCAGCGAACGCGTGCGATTCAAATTCGCTTGCGCATCGGCGACGGCTTGACGCGCCCCCGGCAGCTGCGCTTGGGCCTGTGCTACTTGCGCTTGCGCGGCGGCTACACCGGCTTGTGCTTCAGGCACTTGTGCTGCGGCGTTCTGAACCTGCGCTTGCGCTTGTGAGACGCTGCCTACGCCTTGCGTCACGCCGGAAGATTGATTCTCTTGCGCATACTGGAGATTCGCGCGAGCCTGTTCCACTGCAGCCTGTTCGGTCGCGTTATCGAGCGCGACGAGTAGCTGCCCTTTGCGGACGTACTGATCCGTATCCACATCGATGCTCGCGATGCGTTCGTTGATTTTGCTCGTCACCGCAACGACGTTGGCATCAACGCGCGCATCGTCGGTCGTCTGATGGGAGCGGGCGTAAGAAAGATACGGAATGCCCCAGACCAGCAGCAAGACGACGGCAACGATGCCGATGGCAATCCACAGCAGCGGATTGCGCGTCTTCTCCTGTACGACGTCTTCGTCGGCGACAGGTTCTGTGACCGGTCCTTGCACGGCAGCCTTTCCGTCGACTTGACCGTTTGTAGTTACTTCTTCGCGTTCGCGCGTTTCCATTAGTTTTTATTCCTTACACCGTTCAAAAAAACGTCGACTTGATACTTGATTAATTCGTCTTGCGAGACATGCAGATCGCGAAACTTGTTGTGGCCCACGACCGTCGCAAAGATCATTCCTAAAAATACCCGTGCTAAAAGCGACGGGTCACCGTGCAGCTCCCCGGCTGCTACTCGAGCGGACATATAACCGGCGATCAACCGGTGCACCTCGTCACGCGCACTTGCGGCGGCCGAGCCTACGGCTGAATCGAGCTCTTCCTCGTGGAGCGACGCGACGATCATGTCGCGTATGCGGTCAAGGCGGGCGACCATATCCATCGCGAGCGCCATCAGATCGACCTCCAGCGTGCCGGTCAATTGGCCGAGCAAATCTTGCAACTCGGCAACGCGGCAGTAGTGCTGCGCGCACGCCGCAACGAGCGCATCCTTGTGACCGAAATGACGGAACAGCGTTGCTTCATTGACACCGGCGAGATCGGCGATCTCGCGCGTCGTCGTTCCGCGCCGGCCTTTTTTCGCCAGCAGCTCACGCGTAGCTGCCAGGATTCGCAGGCGTGTTTCTTCGGGTGACCGCGTTGAAATATCGGGTAGCATGTTACTTCTTGCTCGCATCAAACACGGCGTCGCTGATCACGACGTTCGTTTGGTACGCATCGTAGGTAGCGTTGGCAACGGCGCGCACGTGGCGCTTGATCTCCATATGGCGCGACGCGACTAAACTGTATTGACCTTGCGGTTTATATATCTGCGTCATCACGATACCGTCGCCGTTGGTGTAATTGAAATCCATGCGAACGACTTGGTACGTCTCGGGATCGACGTACGCGAGCGTATCTTTGATCTGATCGCTGTAGATTTTCTTCGTTAGGCGCAGCACGAGCAGCGGTTTTCCATTCACCGATTGCTCGCCGGTGTACGTGACGTTGTCTTCTTTACGCCATTCCGAAGGCGCGTCGACCGCGCCGAACAACGAGTTGATCCCTTTAGCGTATGATGGACTGCGATCGAAAACGACGCCGTGTTTGTCGGGGCGCTTGTAATACTCGGTTCCGTCCAGTTTCGAGTAAAACCACGGAAAGCTCACCATGCGCAGATCGACGTGCACGCGCGTTTGGAACGTGGTGAGTGTGGGGTTGCGGCTGTCGATGCGGCGCATGATCGTGTCGGCCGATACGCCCGGCGCAGGCGCCGGCTGCGCTGAAGCCGAGGCCGCGAGCGCGGCCGCGAGGGAGAAGGCAAGGAGACTTTTCTTCATCAGATGTGTGCAAGTACGTACTTGCATGCAGAAGCGTATCACAACGCTACGGCTAATGCAAGTACTTACTTGCGTAACGGCGAACGGCGCGGAATGGTTTCAAGCCAAGACCTCGCCCGGTGGGCGGAACAGGCGGGCCTGCGGCAGGCGATCGTGCTCCTGGAGCATCTCGACGATGACGCGGGCGGTCCCGCCGTGGCCGGCGACCCCGACCGCTACCTCTACCCCGCGAGCATGCTTAAGACGCCGCTCGCGCTTGCGGCGCTTTCGCTTGTTGCGGACGGCGAGCTCACGCTGGACCAGAGTTTTGCCGTTACCGGGGCCAACATGACGGTGAACGACAAGCCCTCGCCGCTCGTCCCGGGGTACTCGTCACCGCTGCGGGAGCTTTTGGAACTGGCGATCACGCGCTCGGACAATGTCGGCACGAACATGCTGTATGACATTGTGGGCCGGGAGCGCGCGGGCGCCATCCTGGCGCAGCGCTACGGATTGCGCGACACGGCGTTCCACCGCAAACTCTCCGGCGACTATCCGCTCATCGACGACCCGCAGTGGGACGGCAAACACCGTAACCGGCACTCGGCACGGGATGCCTTCGCGCTCTTCACGGCCATTGCGCGAACCCGCGTGCCGTTTGCATCGCTGCTGCGTGGCATGCTCTCGCGTCAAGAATGGAACAACAAGCTTTCAACGGGTCTGCTCGACGGCGACCGCTTCGATCACAAGACCGGGGATACCGATGAGGTCACGCATGACGGCGGCATTCTCGAACTGGCGGATGGACGCTCCTTTGCAATCGTCGTTTACACCGGGATGCCGTCCAGCGATGAAAATAACGCCACATTTGGTGAATTCATGCGGCGTTTACGCGAGGTGATCTAGGGTACAACTTTGCCGTGGGCAGAGGGAGTAGACCGCGTAGGAAGCGTGGTCTACTTCACGTGTTCGACGGCTGCGTCCGCTGCAATCGTTCCAGAATTGCAGCCATCTGCGATCGCTCTGCGCGCAAACCGTCTGCATTTCGTTCGCGCACGCGGTTTCCGCCGACCCATGTTTCGCGGACCCACGCATTCTCGCCACGATAGACGAGTGCATTGATCGGCGGCGACCACGCATCCATGGCGGCCGCGTCGATTGCCATGAAGTCGGCAAACATCCCCGCAGCAAGATCGCCGGCATTCACGCGCAGTGCGCGGGCGCCTTGCGCTGTTCCGAGATCGAAGGATTGCGCTGCACTGAGCGCGCTGCCGTCGAGCCGGGCGATCTTTTGCAGCATCGATGCTGCGCGCATCTCTTCGATGATCGACGGTTTGACGTCGGCATCCGTCCCGAGCCCCATGGTGACGCCCGCCGTTTGCAGCCCCGTTACATCGCAGATGCCGTCGCCCAAGTATTGATTCGTCATCGGATTGTGAACGACTCGCGCGCCGCGCGCCGCTAGAAGCCTTTGCTCTTCTTCTGTTATATAAATCGCATGAATCGCCACGGTGCGCTCGTCGAGCACGCCGAGCGTCTCCAGCAGCTGGACCGGCGTGTGCCCGAACCGCTCGAGCGTTTGGGCGCCTTCGTACTGCGCCTCGGCGACGTGCACGTGCAGCATGCAGCCGTGTTCGCGCGCAAACGCCGCCGCGGCGCGCAGCATGTCCGGCGAGGCGGCGTGTAAAGAATGCGGTGCGATGCAGATGTCCACGTTCGCGGACGTATTCCACTGCATCAAGTCCAACGTACGCGCACGGGCAGTGTGAATGTCCTCGCGGAACGCCTCCGGAGCATAATTCGCATCCATCCACGTACGGGCGAACACAAGGCGTATTCCGGCGTCTTTTGCGGCTTCAATGGCGGCCTGCGCATGCGCATTGCCGGCACCGTTGAGATAAAAAAATTCGGCAACGGTCGTGATGCCGGCCGATAGCATCTCGTCAAACGCGATGCGGAACGTTGTATAAACGTCTTCAGGAGAGAGCAGCGGAACGATACGATAGAGCGCATCGCTTCGCCAAGCCTCGAATGTGCGATCGTCCGCCCAGCCTCGCAGCAGAATTTGGTATGCGTGACTGTGGCCGTTGATAAACCCCGGCGTAATAATGACGTCCCGTCCGAACGATAGCCGCTGCGCACCGGAAAATTGATCGATCAGGCTTTGCGCATCACCTACGGCGCAGATGCGCTCGCTCTCGATTGCAAACGCAAAATCGCGGCGCTCGACGCCGCCCGTAATCGCGCGCGCGCACGTTACGAGTTTCATCAAGCGGCGCGGCGGCCGCCGACGTATGATGCGCGCACGAGATTGCCGCCGAACTGCCAGCCGAACTCGTGCGGCGACTTCATCTCGAGCAGCACAAAATCCGCCGGCGCTCCGGTGCGCAGAACGCCTGCCTCGGCGCGCAACGACCGAGCCGCCGCAATGGTAACACCATACAACGCTTCGGGCGCGCTGATCTTGAAAATCTTACGCGCAAAATACGCAACCGTCTGGAGATTGAAACACGGTGAAGTGCCGGGATTATAATCGCTTGCGAACGCGACGTCTGCGCCTTCTTCAAGCAGCGCCCGTACCGGAGCATGTTGCGCAAGGTCGAGGTATGCAATCGTCGCCGGACAGGCGACGGTAACGATCTTGCCTTTCGCGATTGCGCGTACGTCGTCGGCGGTGATGTAGTTACAATGGTCAACCGCATCAACGCCGAGCGCAGCCGCCATCTCCGCAGCCGCGCCGAACTGCATCTCATCGCAATGCACGCGAAGGCGCAAGCCTTGCGCGCGCGCCGCTTCCAAATAGCGGCGGGTCTGCGCTGCAGAAAAGAAACCCGGCTCGCAAAACGCATCGGCGTATACGGCGCCGTGCGCCTTTGCGAACGGTAAGCATTGGTCGATCAAGTAATCGATGAAGCCTGCCTCGTCGTCGAACTCCGGCGGCAACGCATGCGCCCCCAAAAATGTCGCGACTAAACGTGGCCTTGCAGATAGCTGCGCCTCGGTGAGGTTGTTGCACGCGGCGATAATATCGAGCAGTTCCATCTCACCGGGACGGTGCAACGCGTATCCCGTTTTTGTTTCGACCGTCGTCGTTCCGTGTGCCGCGATGCGCGCGAGGCGGTTCACGATTGTTTCGATGAACGTTGCCGGATCATCCAGCGCATTGCGCGTTTGTTCGACTGTGTAGCCCATGCCCAGCGGTGGCCGCTCGCCGTTCAATCGCGCGGCGAAATCCGCCTCGCGGTTACCGGCGAAAAGCGGATGCGCGTGCGCGTCGATAAAGCCGGGAACCAGCAAACAGTCCGGCTCATCGATAACCTCGATCCGGTATTTCTCTTGCGCCGCCAGCACCAGCGGCTCGATCATGGCTCGCGGACCGATTGCATCGATCGTCCCGCCCGAACAAATCATTCCGGCGTCTTCGAAATAATCGAGCTGCTCGAACGTTATCCCGTTCTGCGGCGCGCTCGTATCGCACGTAACCGCCGCGCCGGCGCGTACGAAGAGCGGCCGGCTCACAGGCGCCAGTCGATGTGTTTTGTGTCGGCCGTTTCGATCGCGTCGTCGTAACCCGCGTCCGCATGACGCACTACGCCCATACCGCAATCCGTGGTGAGCACGCACTCCAAACGTTCGCGCGCATCGTCGCTTCCGTCCGCGACAACGACCATACCGGCGTGAATGCTGTA
>CAZERJ010000060.1:14288-18289 GCA_964514445.1 uncultured bacterium
CATGATGCAGCGAGACCCAGTGCGCGCCCGCAGCGGTATTGAGCAGTGCGTTGAGCAGCGGCCAATCGGCGATGGCATCGCTTCCGTCTTTCATCGCTTCCGTTTCACGGTACGGCGAGGCAACGCTGCCCGTATCCAAATGATCGCGTCCGATCACGATGGGCGCTTTCAGTTCGCCGCGCGCGACGAGTTCGTTGAAACGCAATCCCGCTTTCGCGCGATCGCCGAAGCCGAGCCAGCAAATGCGCGCAGGCAATCCTTGAAACGCAATGCGTTCCTGCGCCATCGTGATCCAGCGCGCAAGCGCTGCATCCTGCGGAAAAAGTTCGAGCAGCTCGCGATCGCAACGGGCGATATCTTGCGGATCGCCCGAAAGCGCCGCGAACCGGAACGGTCCACTTCCCTTACAGAAAAGCGGACGGATGAACGCCGGAACGAATCCTGGAAAATCAAACGCATTGTCTACGCCGGCGCGCTGCGCCATCGCCCGAATGTTGTTGCCGTAGTCGAAGACAATCGAACCATCTTTGAGAAACGCAAGCATAGCGCGCACGTGCTCGGCGACGGTCGCGAACGCGCGCCGTTCATACTCCTGCGGATCGCGTTCGCGCAGCACCGCCGCCTCTTCTAACGACATGCCGGCAGGCACATAGCCGTTCAACATATCGTGTGCAGACGTCTGATCGGTAACCGCGTCGGGCCGCAGGGCGGCCGCGTGCAGCGCCGGAAATTCTTCTCCGGCATTGCCTTGATACCCGATGGAGATCGCTCGGCCTTCGCGCCGCGCCGCTTCAACTTCGCGCAGCGCTTCTTCACGTGAATCGACAACTTTGTCCAGATAGCGCAGTTCGCAGCGGCGATCGAGCCGCGAACGATCCACGTCGATGATCAGGCAAATGCCCTCGTTCATTGTAATGGCAAGCGGCTGTGCGCCGCCCATGCCGCCGCAGCCGGCGGTGAGCGCAACACGGCCTTTGAGCGTACCGCCGAAATGCTGGCGTGCGAGCTCCGCAAACGTCTCGTAGGTGCCTTGCACGATCCCTTGCGAGCCGATATAGATCCACGAACCGGCCGTCATTTGGCCGTACATCGTCAAGCCTTGCTTTTCGAGTTGCCGGAACGTTTCCCAATCCGCCCACTTCGGAACGAGATTGGAATTCGCGATCAAGACGCGCGGCGCACGATGGTGCGTCTTCCAAACCGCAACGGGCTTTCCGCTCTGCACGATCAGCGTTTCGTCATTTTTCAAACGGCGCAGCGTGCGTACGATTTTTTCGAATGCATCCCACGAACGCGCGGCTTTGCCGCTGCCGCCGTACACGACGAGATCTTCGGGGCGCTCTGCCACCTGCGGATCCAAATTATTCATCAGCATGCGCAGCGCGGCTTCTTGCGGCCAATCGATGCACGAACGCTCGGTGCCGCGCGGCGCGCGAACGGTTTGCGGTTTGGCAATCATCGCATGTTCCTCATACTAACGCTACGCCGGCGGCTTCCTGCGCGGCGTGCACGAGTGCTCCGCTGCGGATCAGGTCGCGAGCCGCTGCAATATCCGGCGCCGGCACGCGGTCATCGACCCACGGTGCGATGCGTTCGCGCGCAAGGTCGTATGCCGCTTGCGTTCCGCCGCCGGATTTGAGCGGACGGCGAAAGTCGGTCGCCACCAGCGCCCCAAGCAGCTCGCACGCAAGCGAACCTTCGACGTTCTCCAAAACGCGATCCAAATTCACCGCGGCCGTCATGCCCATGCTGACGTGATCTTCTTGTCCAGCCGACGTTGGAATTGAATCCACACTGTTCGGCCAAGCCAGGCCTTTGTTTTCCGAAACGAGTGCTGCGGAGGTGTACTGCACGATCATGAGCCCCGACTGCAATCCGGAGCGGCCCGTGAGGAACAGCGGTAGACCGCGCTCTTCCGCGTTGAGCAGCAAATACAAACGCCGCTCGCTAATCGCCGCAAGCTCCGCCAGCGACATCTTCAAAACATCGCTTGCGAGCGCAACCGGCTGCCCGTGAAAGTTTCCGCCGCTCAAAAATTCGCCGTCTTCCGGAAACACGAGCGGATTATCCGTCACCGAGATCGCTTCAATCTCGACAACATTGCGCGCATACGCCGCCGCATCGCGCACCGCACCGTGCACAACAGGGATGCATCGATACGAATACGGGTCTTGCACGCGCCCGCACTCACGATGCGATTCGATAATTTCGGAATCCTTAAGCAGTGCGCGCAGATTATCCGCAACGCGCGCCTGCCCCGGATGCGGCCGCAGCGCGTTAATCCGCCGGTCAAACACACGATCCGTCCCAAGAAACGCTTCCAGCGACATCGCCCCGATAATATCGGCCGCCGCCATCAACCGCTCCGCCCGAAGCACGCACAGCGCCGCAATACCGGTCATGACTTCGGTACCGTTGACCAGCGCCAGCCCTTCTTTCGCGCCAAGTTCGATCGGCTGCAACCCCGCGCGTTCCAGCGCAACCGCGCTCGGTAAACGCTCACCGCGGTAAAACGCCTCGCCCTCACCAATAAGCGTGAGCGTCATATGCGCCAGCGGCGCAAGATCGCCGCTCGCACCAACCGAACCCTGTCGCGGCACAACAGGCGTGACACCGCGGTTAAGCAGCTCGACGAGCAAGTCCAGCGTACTCTCGCGAATCCCAGAGTGCCCCGCCGCCAGCGAACTCGCGCGCAACACGCCGGCAGCGCGAACGTGCTCTATCGAGAGCGGCTCCCCAGTACCCGCCGCATGACTGCGAACCAAATTCAGCTGAAGCAGCGCAGCATCGCGCGGTTCGACCCGAATATTCGCCAGCCGCCCAAACCCGGTCGTAATTCCGTAAATCGCATCGCCAATGCCGAACTTCTCATCAACAAGCTGCCGCGCAGCCGCAACACGCGTGCGCGCCGCCGCGGAAATACGAACCTGAGCGCCGTCAACGATCTGCCGTATCGCATGCAGACTGAGATGTTTGCCGTCGAGTTCTATCGTGGGGACCGCAGTGGTAGCCATAGCCGCTTCCTTATGAGTTCGAAATCCGGATTTCCTCATTATCGCGCAGCGGAATCGAACGCGGGTCTCCCTTCCACGCTTTTCCATTCACGCTCACCTTGAGCGCCGCGCCGTGCCGAGCACGAACATCGGCCGCCTGCGTGCGACTCAGACGCTGCCCCCAAATGTCGAAAAACTGGCCAAGCGTAAACGTTCGCTTCGTGGGCGACTCGATATGCAGCAGTCCATCCGGCGTATGCGTATGCAGCCAATACAAGCAACCCGCGCCCTGAGGAATGCCGACATTCGCCGGAATTTCCACCGGCCGCCCGCGATCGGTCAAATATAAATGGCTGTGAATATGCATGACCGCACCCTCCATCGCCTCGCAACGAATGCCATCGATCGGCAGTCCGGCGAACATCGATTGGGCAACCAACATCGTCAACAGGTGGATAACCATGTGTATAAACGCACTTTCTTGTGGATTGACGGTGGAATCGGCTTCCGTCTACTTGCTACGACAACTACGTGGTGCTACCATCCATATACTTCGCAAAAACGAAGGGCGATACACGTAGAAATCGCGACCGCCCATGTTGACGATGCAGTCGCACGTCGGCGATCCGAGTGGCCGGTCAAACGCTTAGTCTACGTCAGTAAGGTTCCTTCACCGGAGCCGGACAGGCGAAAGACAGAGTGAAATACGTCGAAAGCCTCGAGCCACGCTCGAGGTTTTCGCTTTTTATTGCGCACGCCAACAATGCTTTGCCGTTAAACCAAGCCGCAGCGCCGATCACATTACGCATCCCCATCCACCAATGTATAAAACGAGCTGGAACGGGTGCGGGCTTTGAGCGGATGAACTTCAGGTGACCGAAGGGGTGTTCTCCCGAAAGCTCCAACTTTTTCGGGCCGGCCCTGGATGGCCGTTCAAAACTTGTTTCGCGTAAAAGTGGGCAGCGACGATTTTTGAGGTTGAAAAATAGTCAGCGGTTTCGGGTGTAC
>CAZERJ010000061.1:0-18038 GCA_964514445.1 uncultured bacterium
ATTGTGCGCAAGCACGATCGGCAGCGGCATCAGTTCGTCCGTTTCCGTGCATGCATAGCCGAACATCATGCCTTGATCGCCCGCGCCGATGTTCTCGAAGCGATCCTCGGGATGTTGTCCTTGCTTGGCCTCGAGCGAACGGTCAACGCCCATTGCGATATCGGGCGACTGTTCATCAACCGAAACGCTCACGCCGCACGTATCGGCATCGAAACCGACAGCCGACTTGGTATAGCCGATGTCGGCGATCACCTGGCGCACGATGCGGGGAATGTCAACGTACGTTTTCGTTGAAATCTCACCGGCAATGTGAATCTGACCGGTAATTGCGAACGTCTCGCAGGCGACGCGCCCTTCCGGATCGGCGGCGAGAATAGCGTCCAGCACCGCATCGGAGATTTGGTCCGCGACTTTGTCGGGGTGCCCTTCGGTAACGGATTCGCTAGTAAAAAGTCTGCGGTATGCCAATTTAGGTGCCTTCACTCCAAGATGCCATGTATTTTTCTTGCTCGGGGGTGAGCGTGTCGATGCTCACTTCCATCGACGCGAGTTTCAGTTTCGCAACTTCCTCGTCGATGTGTTCGGGGACGTCGTACACACGTTTCTCCAGCTCCGCATGATGCTTGGCTAGGTGAGCGGCCGAGAGGGCTTGATTCGCGAACGACATGTCCATAACAGCAGCCGGATGGCCTTCAGCTGCGGCCAGGTTCACAAGGCGTCCGTCTGCGAGGATGCAGATCTTGCGTCCGTCGTGCAATTCGTACTGCTCGACGAACTGCCGCGGCTCGGTCTTGCCTTTGCTGATCTTCGGAAGCACTTCCAAATTGAGCTCGTCATTGAAGTGCCCGGAGTTGCAGACGATCGCGCCGTCTTTCATCAATTTGAAATGATGCTCGTCGATGACGTGATAGTTGCCCGTCACCGTCACGAACACGTCGCCGATTTTCGCCGCATCTTCCATCGGCATCACGCGATAGCCGTCCATCACTGCTTCGAGCGCCTTGCGCGGATCGATTTCGCACACGACCACGTGCGCGCCCATGCCGCTTGCGCGCGAGGCAACGCCGCGCCCGCACCAACCGTAACCAACTACGACCAGTGTGCGTCCTGCAAGCAACACGTTCGTTGCGCGCACGATGCCGTCAAGCGTCGATTGACCGGTTCCGTAACGGTTGTCGAACATGTGCTTGGTCAGCGCGTTATTCACCGCGATCACCGGATACGGCAGCACGCCATCCTTCTGCATCGCTTTCAGGCGAATAACACCGGTGGTCGTCTCTTCGCAGCCGCCAATCATATCTTTGAGCATCTCGTTATGCTTGCCGTAAATCGTGTTCACGAGATCGCAGCCGTCATCCATCGACATCTGCGGCTTGGTGGCAATCACCGACTCGATGTGGCTGTAATACGTTTCGTGGTTCTCGCCCTTGATCGCGTAGGTAGGAATGCCATACTCGCACAACGCCGCGGCAACGTCATCCTGCGTCGAGAGCGGATTGCTGGCGCACAGCGCGATCTCGGCGCCGCCGGCTTGCAGCGCGAGCATCAAGTTCGCCGTTTCGGTTGTCACGTGCAAACACGCGCCGATGCGAACGCCGGCCAGAGGTTTCTCTTGCGCGAAACGCTCGCGCACTTGCGCAAGCACCGGCATATACGCGCCTGCCCACGCGATGCGCGAACGGCCCTGTTCTGCCAGTGACCGGTCCTTAACGTCGCCGGACAGCTGTTGTTTCTCAATGACCTGCATTGCGGCCGGGATCCCCCTTTAAAGCGGAAAGAAGCGCGCCCGGGCTTTGACCGGGGCTCATCCCTGTATTCTGCCCGAGGTTTACCCTACCCGCCACCTAATGAGTCGCACCGTGAACGGCTACTTCGACGACCTCGCCTCCTCCAGGCCTACGCCGGGCGGCGGAAGCGCCGCAATGGTCTGCGCTTCGCTCTCGTGCGCCCTGGTGGCGATGGTGGCGCGCATTTGTCATAACCACGAACTCGCGGGCCGCGCCGACTCCCTGCGCGCACGGATGGACGAGATGCGGCAGCGAGACGAGGCGGCGTACCAACGCGTCGTCGATGCGAAAGGCGACAAAGCCGCCGTGCAGCTCGCGCTGCACAATGCCGCAGCCGTTCCACTGGAAAGCGCGGCGGCGTGCTTAGACGCGTTGCAACTCGCCGACGATGCGCTTGCGCTGAACAACCCGCATCTGATCAGCGACGTCGGCTGCGCCAACGAATTCGCGCGCGCAGCGCTGCGGGCTTGCGCGTACAATGTGCGCGTGAATCACAAGTATATGAAAGACAAAGAAGCCGCCGCACAGCAGCGCGCACGGCTCGAAGAGATCGAACGTGCCGGCGAATCGCTTTTCGAACGCATCGCCGTTAGCGTGGATGCTTCACTGCGCACGTCCTGAACCGGGCATTAAATTGTCTTCGTTTCAGTGTCATGGTGAGGTATCGAAGCGATGTGGAGGCCTTGCGCGCCACATGACACTAGGAACCGGGCGCGACGATCACCCGTGAGAATGCGGAGGGCTTGATGTATCTGCGCATCGCGCACTGCACTTGCTGCGGCGTCGTCATGATTAGCAAGCGCCAGTAGACGTCGTCGTCGAGCGACGTGTATCCGATTTCAGCGGATGAAAGAATATCGGATGCGATCCCATCGTAACTGTCGAGCGGCAAAATGCGCCGCGCTAAGAGCAGCGCTTTTGCACGCTGCAACTCGACCTCCGACACAGGGCGCTCTTGCAGCGCACGCACGTCGGCCAGCGCGGCGGCTTGCGCGCGCGCCACGTTCTTCGGATCGGCAGCAAACGAAATGGAAAACGTTGAGTTGCTGCGTCCAATGGTCAAATCGGAATCGGCCTCGTACACATAACCGCGGCGCGTGCGCAGATCGCGGAACAGAATCGATCCGATGCCCTCGCCCGACAGCATCGTGTCAGCCAGGGAGAGCGCAATCGCATCGAAGCTGCCGCGATGCACGTCGATCGTTTCGGTCAACGTCACTTCCGAGTGCGTACTGCTCGGCGATGTTACGCGAACTTGGCTCTTGTGCTGCGACTTCACAATCGGATACCGGAAGGAAGGCTTGCGCCCATTCGCGTGCCACTGCCCGAAGTACCGCTCGATCGTTGCGCGTGCTTGCGCCGGCGTGACGTCGCCGACAATCGCGATCGTCGTTTCATCGGGCCGATATGCAAAATTAAACCACCGCTTGATGTCGGCGAGCGAAATGGATAGCACGCTTTGCACGCTCGGCCGGCGCCGCCGGGGATCGCCCGGCGGATATAGGGCCTTCAACTGCGCGATCGCAGCTTGCGTGCGCGGCAAGTGCTCCACGGCGGCGAGCGTCTTGACCGTGTTGTTTTTGACCGTTGCAAATTCTCTTGCGGGGAACGCCGGGTGCAGCATGCCGTCGGCTAGCAGCGCAACAACGCGGTCGAAATTCTTCGACTGCGCGCTGGCTGCAAAGGACGTGCCAAGATCTGCATTAGCCGCAATTGCGTCGAGCTGCGCGGCATACGCGGCGCGGTCATACGTTTGCGTCCCCCAATCCAGCATCGAACTCGTGAGCGAAGCGACGCCTTCTTTGCCTTTCGCTTCGTACAGGTCCGGCGCAGTTCGAATTGCGCCCTTGAGCGAGATCGTCGGCGCAATGTGCTCGGGCCGAACGGTGAGCGTCAACCCGTTGCGCAGATGGCACGTCACCGTCTCGCGATCGCTCGGCGGCACTTGCAATCCCGCGCGAAAATACGCCGATGTCCACGCGGGCAGCGGCTCCTCACGCTCCGGCGTGAATTTCACGTTTTCTGCCGCGGCAGACGTATCGGCCCGCGCCGTCGCATTGATGCCTTTCGGCGTCAGCAGCACGGTAAGCGCGTGTTGCGGATCGAGATATGTTTGTAGCATGCGATTGACGTCGCTCGCGGAAACGCTGCCCGTGTTCTGATAGATAGCATCGGGATCTTCGCCGCTGCTCACAAGCGAAGTCGCCCATTCGAACGCAAGACCTGAGATCGATTCTTGCCGGTAATCGTGCGCAGAGAGTAGCCGCAACTTCGCCGCGTCGATCAGCGGTTCAGGTACGCCGTTCTTGCGGTAGTCGTCGATCACCCCGGTAAGGACGGTCTGGAGTGAATCCGGCGCTTGTCCCGGTAAGCCGAGCGCCGCAACGCCGAGGTTGCCGGCATCGCGATCGGCGCCCGCGAACGCGAACCCGCCCAAAATTTCGCCCTTTTGCTGCAACTGCGCAAGCTCACCGCGCGCCGAATCGAACGCGATCTGCAGCACTTGGGAGGCTGCAAAATCCGGCGAACGCAGCGTTGGATACCGGTACGTGAGTGCAGCGATCGGAACCGGCAGCTCGGAGATCGTGTCGCGAATCGTTTGTGCGGTAATCGGTTTGAGCGTGATCGCGGGATGCTCTGGAACCTGGCCTTTTGGAATGCTATCGAAATCGCGATGAATCTCGGCGAGGATCTTCTGCGGATCGATATTGCCGGAAACCACAAGCGTGGCGTTGCCCGGGCGATACCACCGGTGATAGAACGCCGCAATGTTCGAAGCTTGCATGCGATCGAAGCCTGCGATCGTGCCGACCGCATCGTGCGCATACGGAGTATCGCCGAACATCGCCTTGAGCACTTTCGCTTGAATACTCGCACCCGGCAGGCTCTCATGCGCGCGCACTTCCTGCTCGATTGCGGGACGCTCCGTCTTCCAGGCAGCCGCCGTCATTGCCGCGCCGGTCATGCGATCCGCTTCCAGACGTAGTGCGAGCGGCGCGTACGCGGCCGCAAGTTTGAACCAGTATTGCGTGTACAGCTGCGTGGTCTGCGCGTTGTACTGAGCACCTGCCCGTGCGGTGATGATCGCGAACTGCGTTGCAGAGATGTCTTTCGTCCCGCGAAACATCATGTGCTCCGTAGCGTGCGCGATGCCGGCAAGCGTGTCGTCGTTCGAGCCAACGCCGTACGTCAGCACCGTCATCGCGATGGGTGCCAGTTTGCTGGGGAGGAGCACGACGTGCATACCGTTGGCGAGCGTTGTTTCAACGGCGGCTTGCGGTACCGCGGCAGACGATGACGCCGGCGCAAGCGCGCACCACGATAACAAAAAGCCGGCAGCGATGCCGGCGAGCCGAGAAACCTTCACGCGACACTCCTCAGGAACGGGGCGATATCCGCTTCGTCAATTTCCATGCCGACGCCCCTGCGGTGGTAACGGATATCGTGGAAATCCGCGCCGGCAGTCATCAGTAACCCGTACCGCGCAGCTTGATCGCGAAAGTATTGAAGTTGTCCCGCCTCGTGCGTAGGATAGAACACTTCCAATCCTTGCAATCCGCGCTCGCTGAGTTCTTCGATGATCGAGTAATCTTTCAAACGCCCGGGATGCGCAAGCACGGCCACGCCACCGGCACGGCGTATCGCGTCGATCGCTTCATACGGCGTGATGTGCGTAGAGGGTACGTAACCCGGTTTGCCGCGGCGTAAAAATTCGCGAAACGCAACTTCGATATCCGCCGCGATCCCCGCGCGCACCAGTGCTTTGCCGACGTGCGGGCGCCCAAGTGCCGCGCCCGGTTGCGCTTCGCGCTGCACGGCTTCAAGGTCAATAGCAACGCCCGCTGCATTCAGCTGATCGATCATGCGTCCCACGCGAACGGCGCGTGCGCTGCGATTATGCGCAAGCACCGCATCCAGTCCCGGGTCGTCCAGCGGAACGCGGTAACCCAGGACGTGCACTTCACCTTCGTTCCAGGTTGTGTTGATCTCGATGCCCGTCACGATTCGCGTGCGCGCGGGGACCTCCAAGTCCCGGTACGCGGCAAGCGAATCGTGATCGGTAATCGAGAAAACACGCACCCCGCGTTCTTGCATGAAAGAGCAGAGCGCTTGGGGCGAGAGCGAGCCGTCGCTCTCCCACGTGTGAGAGTGGAAGTCGACGAGCAACGCGCGCTAAAGGATTGGTCGCCGCTCGATGGCGAGCGAAATTCCGGTTCGCTCGTTACCGTTGATTTCGACTTCTATAAAGGAAGGTACGCATGCGAGATCGATCTCGCCGGCGCGCAAATAGCTGCGCGCGATGGCGACGGCTTTGACGGCCTGGTTGATCGCACCAGCTCCCACAGCTTGCATCTCCGCGGTTGCGCGCTCGCGCAAGACCGCCGCAAGGGCACCTGCTACGGAATTTGGATTACTTTTCGCCGACACTTTTAAAACGCTGCCGGCGACATGGCGTACGGGATTATCAATCATGGTATGCCTCGCTGGAAGATGCGCTGAATTTCCGTAGCGCGGCCGGACTCCACATTTACCGTAACTACTGCAGCACAGAATTGTTTGCTTCCAGACTTCTCTACCGAAAACCGCTCGGAAAGACCTACCGTAAATCGCTCCAAAACGGGGCCGGCCTCCATGCCGATGACGCCGTCCGAGGGGCCTGTCATGCCTACGTCGCTCAAATAGGCTGTGCCGCCTGGCAAAATTTGTTCATCCGCCGTCTGAACGTGGGTGTGGGTGCCGTACACAACGGCTACACGGCCATCCAAATAGCGTCCGATAGCAACTTTCTCGCTGGTCGCCTCCGCATGCATATCGACCACTACAACCTTAGCGTGACCTTCCATGTCGGCGAGCGCCGCATCGGCAGCGCGGAACGGATCGTCGACGGGCGGCATGAACGTGCGTCCCATCAGATTCAGTACGCCGATCGACGTACCGTTTGCGTGGATGAAGTTGTATCCGCGTCCCGGCACACCGGGCGGGTAGTTCGCCGGCCGGATCACGCGCGAGCTTTCATCTAAGTACGATTTAAATTCGCGCTTATCGAAGATGTGATTTCCACTCGTGATGAAATCCACTCCGGCCTCGAACATTTCTTGCGCGGTTTGTGCAGTCAGCCCGAATCCCGCCGCCGCATTCTCGCCGTTAGCAATACAGAGATCGATTGAATAGCGGTCGCGGGCAAGCGGAACACACCGCTTGAGCGTATCGCGCCCCGGTGAACCCACGACGTCCCCGATGAGAAGGATGCGAAGTTGTGTATTTATCTGCGCGCCGAGGCCTTTGCTTTTTTCTGCGATTTCAAGAAATAGACTAACACGCGTTTCTCGTCGCGGAAACCGACAAGGCTGCGCGGCTGCGCCGGATCGCGCAGCGCCTCGATTGCAGACTCGGCAAGCTCTTCCTGGAGCAACGGATCTTCGTCCGGATGCGCGTCCGGGACCGGATTGCGAACGAGCGAGCTGCCGAACCGCTCCGCAAATAGACCGACGATCATGCCGAGCTCGTCCTTGCTGATCGTCTCGAGGTCGCGCACCACATGCACGAAGCTCATGGCGCGGTCCGACTCGCACTCGACGATCACCGGCCCGTCATCGCCCGTCAATCCCAGGAAGCCGTGCACGTGCGACTCGATCTCTTCGGCGAGCGCGAGCTGCGTTTTGCGGTCGATGCGTCCGGTCACTGCGAACGAAAAGCGCACGCGGTTCTCCCCCGCCGCGGAACGTACTGAAGCGATCTCGGGATAGCGCACGAGTAATGCGCAGACCAGTGAGACGGTGTCGCTGTTTTCGGTCGGTGGTCGGACGGTCATAACTTTCTTCGGGGGAGGGGTCGGACAATTAGACGCGGGCTCAAGCCCGCACCTCTCCCTTTCGCGACTTCTAACCCGCCCGGCAAGCCGGGGGTGGCGGCTCGCCGCCGTCCGGACCAAACGACCCAACTTCTCGGCCCCTCAACGGCCCTATCCCGCTGTCCCGGCGCACCTCCCGCTCGGCCGTCCTTCCACGGTACGCTTTCCCCATATCGTTGTCTTACTGGGGGAGAATGCCCGTGCGCGTTCGGTTGAGTTCGGCTGCGGCCGTCTTTGTAGTAGCATCATTCGTCGTCGCCTGCGGGGGCGGCGGTGGCGGCGGTTCCGTTAACCCGCCCTCGCCCGGTGGCGGGAACAACCCGACGCCCGTAGCGAGCACCTCGCCAGGGCCAACGCCGACGGGCGCCCCGTCCACCGCGCCGCCGACTCAGACGCCGGCGACCCCAACGCCTCCCACGCCGGTGCCGTCCACCCCGCCACCGAAGACGCCGTCGCCGGTGCCGTCACCTTCGTCTTCGCCTGCGTCGTCGCAGACTACGATTCAGGTCGGCAACGGGTCAATCAATGGCTTGGACGATCAGATCTTGAGTTCCGAACCGAACAAGTACCACAACACCGGCGAAGGCGATCTCGAGCCCGGCGATCCCGACGCGACGTCAACAGGTGGTGGCCACGGCCCGGTGGGCAATTTGGTAGACGGCATTTCGTGCGATCAAACAATGCCGGGTAATTATCACGTTCATGCGTTCGTCGGTATCATCGACGATCGAAACGGCGCGTACGACGTGCACAACGAGGTCGCGCTACCGGACGCTATCGGCATCGTAAATTCGCAAGGTGAATTCCCAGCCGGCACTGCGGGGACGAACGGTTACCCGAATCAGGAAGTTTACGGTGACTGCTTCTACCATATGCACACGCATGACGCAAGCGGCGAAGTACACATGGAAGCGCCGAACCCTGATTGCGGAATTACGACCAACTGGACGGTACCGTGCAGCATGTCGCAATTCACGCTGGGCAACTTGTTCGATATTTGGGGCATCAGCCACTCGTCGACGAACTTCGGGCATTACAGCGGAATCGTATCCGTCTACACCTCGCCCCTGAAGTTCAATCCCTGCAGCGTTACTTCTCCGGGCCAGAGCGCGTGTTACACGCCGTCGAATTCCTACTCGCTCTATACTGGCGACCCGGCGCAAATTCAGCTGTACTCACACACGGTTGTCTGGATCGTCATCGGGGCGCCCCCCGCATCGCCGAACGTACTGCCGAACATCGAATGGTTCTCTTCAACGTAATCTAGGCAAGCGCGCGAAGACAAACGGCGTAAGACTGGGCCCGGCACAAGCTGCAACTGACAACTGCACGGTGCCGGGCCCCTTCGTGTTTAGCGGCGCCGCGCGTGAACTCTGAGAACTTTCTTGTTGCACTCTCAGGGTAATGAGCCTATGATAGTGCGCGAACCGATGAGGCTTGCTCGCGCCTTGCGCGCACCCCGCATGTTGACCGCCGCTGCACTTGGCCTGCCGAGTGCGCTATTGGCACACGCAATGGTGTTCGGTAGCGATCACGCCGCCGCAGGCGCGATGCATACGGCAGCCCTAGCAGGCGCATGCTTCATGTTTTTTGCCGTGGCTGCTCTGTGCGCGCAGCGTGTGGCGACGCAAGGCTCCGTCATCGGCGCGCGTCTGCGCGCCGTTTTGCCTTCGATTCCGTCGATTGCGGCGTCGGCATCGCTGTGGTTTGCACTCATGGAATCGCTGGAAGCAGCGCACGCGCCGGCGCTGCTGCTGTCGATTGCTGCGCTGGTTCTGGCAGCGGCGATCGTCCAGCTCGCAGCACGTTGCATCGGCACGCTGATCGGCGATGCAGTTCTTGCACTTATCGCCTTCTGTGTAACCGCCGAGCGCGCCCTCGGGCATGCGCTGCAAGCGCCGGTGGTGCTCGTTGCGGTCAGCAGCGCACACACGGGACGGCGCTTCTCGCGTCCGCCCCCGGCACTTTCCTAAACACCAACTCGTTACTTCACTCGTTTAGGAAAGGTTTTCATGTCCAAGGTTTGGGCCGCGCTGCTCGCGGCGATCGTTTCATTTGCAGCACTTCCCGCAGTTGCTGCAACCACCGGTGTGGTCAAGGGCACGGTCACAGTCAACGGTGCGCCGAAAAGCGGCGTAACGCTGACTTTACAAGGCGAAGGCCAACGCCTGCAATCTGTTTCGGATACGCACGGCACGTATATTTTCTCGCAGGTTCCGTTCGGAACGTATGCGCTTACCGCATCGGCTTCCGGTCTTGCGCCGTACTCGCAAGGGATCTCCGTCGCAAGCGACGCTGTTGTCGTCGTCGATATTCCTCTGGGTCAACTCAAGACTATCGCGAATTTGAACGTCACCTCGCGCGCCGGCGTGAGCGGAACACCCGTCTCGCAAAACGCAATCGGCCGCCAACAGCTTGCAACGCTCCCGACCAACACGAGCTTGAACCAAGTCATCACGACCGTTCCCGGCATCGTCAAATTCTCGTACAACGAGCCGGTTGCTCACGGCTTCCACGGCGTAACCTACGAGGTCGACGGCGCGCCATGGCCGCAGGGCACAAGCTCGAATTTTGCGGAAATCATCGACCCTCGCAACATCGACTCGCTGGAAATCTTCACGGGCGCGATGCCGGCGGAATATGGCGGTTCGCGGCAAGGCGCTGTCATCAACATCATCAGCAATCGCGCTAGCGACGTCGCAGTGCCGTACCAGGGCTACCTCACGTTCGGCGCAGGTAATTACGGTCAGGCGCAAATAAGCTTCAATAACGAGCTCAAGGCCGGCAATACCGAGCTGTTCTTGAACGCCAATACGGAAAGCAACAACCGGGGTCTGGACGCGCCGACGTTCAACGCTGTCCACGACAATTTCTCGCAATCAGATCAGTTCTTGCGAACGATTACGGCGCTGAACAACCGGCAGACGCTCGCGTTCAATTTCTCCAACCAACTCGCGCAGTTCCAAATTCCGATGAACACGGATCCGAACAACATTTACGATCCGGTCTTCAACGTTGCGGGCACAGATGACGTGCAGCGCGAGTACGACCGTTACGCCAGCATGAATTTTACTTCGATCTCGCGCGACGGCAACGGCATTCTGCAAATTATCCCGTGGCTGCGCTATACGCGCATCGCGTACAACGGCGATCTCGGCAATGACGTGCTGGGCTTAACCAACTTGGGGCCCGATGCCGCCAATCCGGCTGTCAATGACTATCAGACGAACATCGGTTTGAAGCAAGATCGTCGAGCTTCGTACACCGGTCTGCGCGTGTCGGATTACCGTTTGACAGGCAAACATGCCATCAAGGTCGGCGCCGACGTGAGCCGCGAGTTTTTCAGCGCAAATCAGACGTTCGCATGCTACGACCCGACGTGCAACACGGTCGTCAACAGCTTCCCCGTAGCGCCGCCGCCGGGCGGCTACACGGCTTTCCAGTCGTCACAAGCGCAAACGGGTTCGCTCGTCGGTTTGTACGCGGAAGATAAATGGACGCCGTCGCACCGCCTTTCGGGGAGTTTCGGCGTGCGCTACGACGCTTCAACCGGATACACCAGCGGCAATCAAGTCAGCCCGCGTATCGGCGTAAACTGGGCCGTTGGCTCGAACGACATTCTGCATGCGTATTACGGACGGTTCTACGCTGCTCCGCAACTCGAAGATGTGCGCCAGTCGTGCGTTGTTCTCCAAGGCTGCAACGGCGTTCCAACGTACGATCTCAAACCGGAGACGGACGCGTATTCGGAAATTGGTCTTGCACATACGTTTTCGAACCGGATGAACGGTTACGTCAACGTTTGGCAGCGCAACACCGCCAACGTCCTGGACACGACGCAGTTCCTCAACACGCCGCTGTTTGCGGTCTTTAACAACGCAATCGGACGCGCGCACGGCGTGGAGCTGCGACTGCAAGGCACTGCGCTGCAAGCGGACTCGTGGTTCCTGAGCGGCACGTGGTCGAGTTCGCAAGCAGCAGGCATCTCCGGCTCGACCTTCCTGTTCCCGCCGGATCAGTTGGGCCTGGACAACCCGATCGCCAATCTGTCGCCGGAAGATCACGATCAGAAAGGTGCGGTGAATGCCGCATACACGCACCGCTGGGGTGCGCGCAATGCGTTCTTCACAACGCTTCAGACCGAGTACGGCACGGGCTATCCGGTCGCGTTCCAGAACGTAATCAACGGACTTCCCGTCAGCTTCCAAGACCGGTTGCCCTCGCATACGACGCTGGATTGGTCCATCGGCCGCGAGGCGGGCACCAACGGCAACAAGACCCTCGGTTTTGATTTATCCGTCAGCAATCTGCTCAACCATCAGTACCTTATCAAAATTGCCAACGGCTTCAACTCGACACAAATCTCGCAGGGCCGTACGGTCTTGCTTCGATTGACCGCGCCGTTCTAAAATAGCCGTTAATGCATAATCTTCACGAGGGCCGCATCGCCGTCACCGGCGGTGCGGGCCTCATCGGCAGCGCCATGGTTTGGGCACTCAACCTGCGCGGCATCGACGACATCATCATCGTCGACCGCCTCGACACGAGCGAAAAGTGGAAAAACCTCGTTCCGCTGCGCTACCGGGATTATGCCGATGCGGATGACTTTATCGAAAATCCGGCAGGCGTCTCGACCATTTTGCATTTCGGCGCCTGTTCTTCCACAACCGAAGCCGACGCGGGCTACTTAATGCGCAACAACTTCGAGTACACCAAGCAGCTCGCGCTTGAATCCGTGCGGCGCGGCCTGCGATTCGTGTACGCCTCGTCGGCGGCAACGTACGGGGCGCTCGAGAACGGTCTGAGCGACGAGATCGATATTTCCGTGCTGCGGCCGCTCAATGCCTACGCGTATTCGAAACATCTCTTCGATCTCTACGCGCGTTCGCATGGTTTGCTCGACCGTATTGCCGGCATCAAATACTTCAACGTCTTCGGGCCGAACGAACATCATAAAGGCGAGATGCGCAGCCTCGTCGACAAAGCGTTTCACCAAATCAACGAAACCGGCGAGGTGCGTCTGTTCAAGAGCCACCGGCCGGAATTTGCCGACGGCGAACAACAGCGCGATTTCATCTACGTAAAAGATGCGGTTGCCATGACGCTGCACATCGCGCAAAGCGGCGTCACGGGCATTTACAACGTCGGCTCCGGCAAAGCGCAGACATGGCTCGATTTGGTACGGCCGATCTTCCGTGCGATGAACGTTCCCGAACGCATCGAGTTCATCGACATGCCGCTCTCACTTCGTGGAAAGTATCAGTACAGCACGTGCGCGTCGATCGAAAAGCTGCGTGCAAGCGGTTACACTGCGCCGCTTACACCGCTAGCCGAAGCGGTCACCGATTACGTTACGAACTACCTCATCCCCGAACGCCGCTTGGACCCCGCGCAGGCCGAAGCGGTAGGCGTAAACAACTAAGCGCGCCATGAGTCAGACCCGAGCCGAACGCCGGCGCAACGAACGCGGCGGCGCCACTCCGCCCCGCAAGCGCGACCCCATGATTCCCATCTATGTGGGGCTTGCCGTGGTCGTTATTTTGATTTTCGCGGGCTTCGGCATTTCGAATTGGATTGCCAACAGCAACCGCGAGAAAGCGATCGCGTTCGATACGCAAACGCCGACGCCGAATCCCGGACCGACGCAAAAGCCAATCCAAGTCAAAGATCTTCAAGTGATCGGAAAACCGATCGGTATTGCGACGCCGGATCCAAAGAACAACATTCTTTCGGACACGAAGTCCGGCGGGCACGGACAAGCGGTCGACGGCATTCCGTGCGAGACGATGGAGAATCTCGCCGTCCACGTGCATAGCCATCTGGCAATTCTTTATAACGGCCAAACCGCGCAGGTTCCGGGCTTCATCGGCATGGCGGCAACGCCCGCGGGCGGATGTTTCTATTGGATTCATACGCACGCACCGGACGGCATCATTCACATCGAAGCCGGCGATGCATCGGCACCTGAAGGCGGCCCGTATACGCTCGGGATGTTCTTCGACATCTGGGGTTATCCACTGACCAACACGCAAGTGGGACCGCTCAAAGGCCCCGTAACCGCGTTCGTCAACGGTTCGCAGTACAACGGCGATCCGCGCAGCATTCCACTGCGCGCCCATCAGAGCATCGTGCTCGAGGTCGGCAAAACCGTTCCGCCGCCAAACTATTTGGTGCCGAAGAACGACTGATCCGATGAAGCAGATCGCGTCACGCGCACTGCTTGCATTCGTTGTCACGTTGCAATCGTGTGCCGGACAACCGAAGATCGTATCGCAAGGTGCACCGCCTCCGGCGCACGTTTTCACGCTCGCCGATCAGAATGGTAAACGCGTTACGATCGGCAATAACGGCGGCACGCCAACCGCGCTGTACTTCGGATTTGCGCACTGCAAAGACATCTGTCCGCAAACGCTCCAGCGCCTCGTCCATGCTCGCGCGCAAGCGCATCTGTTACCTTCGCAGCTTCGCGTCGCGATGGTCACGGTCGACCCGGCGCATGACACACCCGCCGCGCTTGCGGCTTTTCTTCGAAAAACGGGCGCTGATGCAATCGCGCTTACCGGATCGCTGCGTCAGCTGCATCCGGTATACCGCTCGTATGGCGTGGTGATCGAGCCGCAAAAGGGCGGCGACCTAGGGCACACCGACTACGTGTACCTTATTGACCGCCAGGGCAAGCTCGTCAATGCGCTTCCCCCGCGAACTGCGTTATCTGAGGTTGCAACGGAGCTGCGCCGCCTCGTACAGTAAGCTCGCATGCTGACCGCCATCGCGCTTGCCCTCACGCTTGCCGCGCCCGTCTTACCCGTTCACGGAACCGTTCTTCAGCCACGCGCAGACGGCACGGCGATCGTTCGCCTCGATGCGATTACCGGTATCACCGGGGCGCAAACGCGGCTTGTACGTCTAGAACCGAAGCTGCGCGCCGCCCGCGGCACCGGTGTGGACGCCTTTTTGGATCGCGGCTCAAACCCGTGGCGTTTATCAAATGCAGCGGTGGCGCCGCAATTCACGCCCGGGCTGCCCGAGCAAGGTAAGGTTTTTCCGGTCGATATCGGCTCCGCGCTTCCGTACGCGCGCCTGGTCGATCAGCGTGGTATGTTACGGGATCTTTCGCAGATCGCACGCGGAAAAGTCTTGATGCTGGCGTTCATTTTCACGCGCTGTCCCGATCGCGACGAGTGTCCGCTGCTCAGCAGCAAGTTCGAACAGTTGCAGCACGATCTCGATGCGCAGCATTTCCGCTTGGCCGAAATTACGCTCGATCCACCCTACGATTCGCCTGCAATTCTTGCTGCATACGCGCAGCGGTATCATGCCGATCCCGCACGTTGGTCGATCCTGACGGGACAAGGGCATGAAGTTGCGCATTTGCTCGATCGCTTCGGCATTTCATCGCTGCGCGAGAGCGATGCGCGCATGATTCACAACGACAAGGTCTTTTTGGTCGGACCCGACGGCAAAGTCGCTGACATCGTGCAAACCACGCAATTTTCCAGCGGCGCACTTGCGGCCCAGGCGCGGCATCTGGCCGGTGAGGCATCGAATCCGCTGGGACGTTTGGAACTCACGCTCGTCGCCGGCGCGGTTGCGCTGTGCGGCGGCAGTCAGTTCGCAGGCGTCGTCTTATTGGAGACGTGCCTCTTTTTGATTATCGCGGTAATCTCGTTCTTTGCATTAAGCTGGATCGCACGAACGTTGCGGCGAAATGCTTAATCATAAAGAACGCGCCACGCTGTAGCAGCAAGCACCCACCCATCAGTCCGCAAAGCGCTACCACCAGCATGGCGAGATTCGCCACGAGTGCAACCAGAATCGAATGAACGTCGGCATTTCCGCTAGACGCTAAGTCCCAGCTGTATTTCTGGAGCGGCACACCTCCGCCAATCAGTGTAGCATCGCTGCCTGCGACAAAGAGGCACAGATAACGCGTGCGAACGTACATCATGACGCGGACGCAATTCGCGTAAGCGCGTACGCGATAGCAGCTGCGCTCTCGTCCGGCGTGCCGAGCGTGAGCCGGTAGCACTTCACGTTGCGGATTGCACCGATGGCCCGAGCTACGCGATCGACCATATCGCCTCGCGTATCGAACCACCGGCTAATCGCCGGCAACGCCGATGCCGTATCGATCGCCTCCAGTGCGGCGCAATGCCCCGTCCCGTTGAGAACAAACAACGCGCGCAGCGGCCGAGGCGCGGCGATTGCTTCCGGGCCAAAACACATCCGCAGCGAGAGTTCGGGGGAGCTGCGCAATGTGTCGTTTTGCTTTTCGGCCTCGCCGTCTGCGAGCAAAAGCCGCGCTCCCGCGCTGCGAACGGAACTGCGGCGCAAAAATGGATACACGAGATCGCCGTGGAGCAGCGTGCGTTCGTCCGAGTAAATGCGCATGCCGCGCCGCGCGCACGCGAGCAGCGTTGTGGTTTTTCCACCGGTTGAAGTACCGGCAATAGCCGCCGCAATGCCGCTGTACTCGATCGCTGCGGCTTGCATGGAGCCGAGCGAATCGCTAAAGCGGATCAGCGCCGAGATGGCAACGGAATCGGCCAAAAACACAACGGCGTCGGGCGGCAGCGGCCCTTGCGACCAGCGCCACGTCGGCGCGTGCGCGCACCAGAACGCGTAGCCGCCGCGAATGGTCGCAACGTAATATCTGAAATCCGGTTCGCCGAACGCCGGATGATCCGTATAGCGCGCTGCAAAGAGCCGTGCGACCTCGGGGATGTCGGTGCAGAGTTCCATAACGACTCCGCCAATCTCGCACGCGGCGGTATGCACGCAGTGCGCCTCGAGTGCTGCGTAAGATTCACTATTCGATCGTACTAGTTGTTCTGCACGGATTACCCGCATGAACGTACCGCCTCAAGAATCATGGATGCCGTAGCTTCTGGCTGAGCTACCGCTACATCGAAGAACATGACGCGCCGCGAGGCGCGTTTGAGGGCAGAGAGTTCGCGTAGTTGGTACGGACGCGCATACGATCGCTGGAGCAGCTGCGCGATCGCACGATCGCCGTCGATGGGTTGCACGGACGCACGCGCCGAGCGGGACGCAAGAAACGCAATTGCGCTAAGCTCGTACTCGGAAGCGGATGACGAAATGCCGGGCAACGCAGTTTCGTCGAGCGCATACCACAGCGTGCCGCGCGGGGTCTGCATGCGCAGCGCATTGTTCGCAACGCAGGCACGAAGCTCGCGAGGTAATAGGGGCAGGGCAGAATCCCGAAGTGACGGACGGCGCGGAAGTGCGCGCGCAGTTGTGGATCGCGTGTTGAGAATCGCGGTCTCTTCACCCAGAAATGTTGCCCCTTGCGCCGCAAGGTGAAGCGCAAGCAACGTCTTGCCGCAACCCGCCGGCCCAAGAAGCAATACGCCGCGGCGGTTAACGCCGACAAGCGCGCCATAGAACGCAACGGTATCCGGCACGCTTGCGGCGAGCCGCGCAAAGATTTCGCGCACACCGTAGTACGAAGCAAGAAGCGGATCCGTGCCCGGCGCTTCACCGATGTCCACGATTTGACGGTCGAACTGCGCGTGCAGCCGGCCATCGGCCGACCGGCGCACCACCGCCGTATGCTGGACGCCCCGCGCTGCGCGCCCGGCCAGGGCGCCATAGGCGGCCTCGAGCAAATGCAGTGTTGCGGCGTCGTCGCTTTGGAACGCGAGCGTACGCCCTGCGAAGCCGTAGAGGGTACGGGAAAACGCCGGCGAGGCATGAAGGCCAGCGGCCACTACCTTGCTCTCTCCCAAAACGGCATAACGTCTCCTCCAGCCTCGAACGCGTGCAAGAAGTATCGTACCGGGAGCGCGTGGCAAGCCGCGACGGCTCACCGGGCCGCGCGCCGGGACTGAAAGGGAAGCGCGGCAAGGGTCCTTCGGGAACGTGGGAAAAACGCGCACCAGAGATGGGAGTGCCGCGCAAGCCGTTTGAACCGCCGACGCCTGAGCAGTCTGCATTCTTGGAAGCGGCAATCGAACAGTATGGTAAGGCGACCTACAACTTCGCCTTCCGGCTCACGCACAATGAGGCGGACGCCCGCGACCTCACCCAGGTAGCGTTCATCCGCGTTTACCGGGCTTGGCGCAGTTTTCAGCCCGGCACTTCGTTTCTCTCGTGGATCTACCGGATTGTCACGAATCTCTATAGGGATGAACTTCGGCGCAAGAAAGGACGTTATCAGGAAGAGATCCCGGAGGATAACGCTCCTCAGGATTACGGCGGGGAACGGCCCCTGGCGGTAAATCCGGTCGATGAATATGTCGAGAGTCAACTCAGCGAATCAATGGCGCGGTCGCTGGAACAACTCTCGCCGGACCAGCGGCAAGTCATCGTGCTTGCCGATATCGAGGAGTACAGTTATCAGGAAATCGCCGAGATTATGGGCTGTTCGATCGGAACGG
>CAZERJ010000062.1:0-17924 GCA_964514445.1 uncultured bacterium
GTTTTCGCGGCTTCGCCGACGATCTGGTTGAACGCCGGATAAATGAAGTCCGCGAACTGGATCTCGGCAATCGGACGCAAACCTTCCATCGCCATGCCGACGGCGATGCCGACGATCGAAGCTTCGGCAATCGGCGTGTCGATGACGCGCTGGGCGCCGAACTCTTTGATGAAGTCCTTGGTGATCAGGAACACGTTGCCGCGAGCGCCGACGTCTTCACCAAGAATGACGGTACGATCGTCGTTCTTCATCGCCTCATATAGCGTTTCGCGCACTGCCTCGACGTTGTTGAGGATCTGCGCCTCGCCCGTCTTCGTTTGCATCACTGCCACGGTTCCCAAGCTCCTTCGTAGAGATTCTTATACAGGTCCGACGCCTGCGGATACGGCATCGCTTCGGCTTTATCGGTCGCCTCGTTCGTCTCGCGCAGAACGTCTTTTTTCATTGCATCGACGTCCGCGTCGCTCATCACGCCGTTCTCGAGCAGAACGCTTTCGAAGCGCGGCACCGGATCGAGTTTGCGGCGTTCTTGCACTTCGTCTTTCGTGCGGTACGTCATATCGTTGTCGTCGGTCGAATGCGCGAGGAAGCGGTAACACACGCCTTCAATCAGCGTCGGTCCGCCGCCGCTGCGCGCGCGATCCATCGCACGTTTGACCGCGCCGTACGTCGTGATCGGATCGAAGCCGTCGAACTGTTCGCCCGGCATGCCGTAGCCTTCCGCGCGCTTGTAAATGTTCGGCTGGCCCATCTGCAAATCGAGCGGCGTGGAGATCGCCCACTGATTGTTCTCGACCAGCATCACCAGCGGCAGCTTGTGAACGGCCGCGAAATTCATCGACTCGTGCCACTCGCCCTCACTGGTCGTACCATCGCCGCACGTGACGAGCACGACGCGCCCACTCTCACCGCGATACTTCAACGCATACGCAGCGCCGACGGCGTGCGGGATATGCGCGGCAAGAATCGAGCTGAACGACATCAGCCCGGCTTTTTTTGACGAATAATGATTCGGAAATTGACGTCCGCCGTTGTGATCCGCCGCGCGCGCGAAAATCGAAAGCATAATCTCGTACGGCGTAAGACCGATGCCGATCGCCAGACCCAGATCGCGGTAGTACGGCGCCAGGATATCTTTGCCGCGCTCGAACGCCATCGCCGCGCCCGCTTGCAGCGCTTCGTGGCCTTCACTGCCAAGCGCAAACGGCACTTTGCCTTGCCGGTTGAGTTGAAAGCCGCGATTGTCGAGCTGCCGCTGGAGCAGCATGTTGCGGAAGATCGCTTTGAGCTGCTCGTCGGAGAGCCCGTGACGTTCAAACTCGTGACGGAGCTGCGTATCGCTTTTCGCCATCAGTGTTGGTTATCTCCAAGGGTTGTGGCCGTCGGCGTACACGTTCGCGTACAGATCCTCGGGCGTGGGGTAAGGCATCGCTTCAGCTTTATCGGTGGCTTCGTTCGCTTCGGCCAACACCGAAGACTTCAACGCCGAGGCTTGTTCTTCCGTAAGAATACCGCGTTCAATGAGCAAGCGCTCGAAGTTCGGAACGGGATCGTCTTTGCGACGCTCCGCGACATCTTCGCGCGAGCGGTAGGTACGATCGTCGTCGTCGGTCGTGTGCGACAAAAATCGGTAGCACTTGCCTTCCACCAATGTTGGGCCGCCGCCGCTGCGCGCACGATTCATGGCCGTTTTCACGGCACCATAACATTCGATCGGATCGAAGCCGTTGACCACAACACCCGGAATGCCGTAACCCGCAGCGCGCTTATAGATGTCGGGCTGACCCATTTGCGCCGAGAGCGGCGTCGAAATCGCCCATTCGTTGTTCTCGCACAGAAAGACAATAGCCAGCTTGTGCACGCAGGCAAAGTTGAGCGACTCATGCCATTCGCCTTCGCTCGTTGCACCGTCCCCGAACGTCGTCAGGACGACGCGGTCGTTCTCGCCGCGCAGCTTGAACGCGTAAGCGGCGCCGACGGCGTGCGAGGTTTGGGCCGCGATGATGGAGCTGATGGTAAAGAGCCCCAGCTTTCGGCTGGCGTAGTGGTGCGGGAACTGCCTTCCGCCGCTGTGGTCGGCGGCTCGGGCGAAGAGCGAAAGCAGCACCTCATAGGGCGAGAGGCCGATGCCGAGCTCGAGTCCGAGGTCGCGGTAGTAGGGGACCAGGATGTCCTTGCCACGCTCGAACGCCATTGCCGCGGCGGCCTGGACGGCTTCGTGGCCTTCGCCGGCCGAGGCGAACGGAATCTTGCCCTGGCGGTTCAGCTCGAAGCCCCGCGTCTCCAGGCGGCGGTGCATGAGCATCGTGCGCCAAATGGCGACAAGCTGCTCGTCGGTGAGCCCGTGGCGTTCAAAGCTGGTCTGGGGTTTGGCTTCCTTTGATGGCACAGCCTGGGCTAATCAGGCTCGGGGACGGCCGAATCCTTTGAGGGTCTACAGCACTTTGGGATCGATTGAGCCCTTCACGCTGAGTTTGTAACAGGTCCGCCCCGCGCCGTGCCGCCACGCGCGCCCGTCGTACGGATCACCGTACGCGGCTGCGGAGGTATCGTCGCGTTGCGAGGGCGCGCCAAAGACTGCACAAAGCACGAAATTGGTGGCGCTTAAGCGGCGAAACTCGTACGGCCGCTTTGTGGACGGGTCGAGCCTTTGAAGCCTTTCCGGCAAAACGGCCGGCAGGGCAGCCGGGGGATCGCTATATTCATTGTGCAGATTCGTTGCGATTACTTCGAGATCACGAGCGCGCTGCTCGTCAAGTGCGATCACCCTAGCGTGTCCTGGTGTACCGATAAAGAGGAACGCCAATAGCAAGCCGATCGCGACCAGCGTCGCCGCTGCAAACCCGAAAATCTTATCAACGCTCATTGCGTCGCGGCGTTTGCCGGCGGTGGCTCCATCGTTAGGAGGTAGTATGAAAAAACTCCGCCGCCGAGTACGAGAAGGACGATCGAATCGAGAATGAACCGCGTCGTTAATTCACCGCGAATCAGCGCTTCGATAAACCACACTGCGTCGGTAATGACGATAATCGCCGCGATCACGAGCGCGATGTACGTGAGCCAGCGCCGAATGCCGGAATCGTAGAGATCCGGGCGCCTGCGCAGTTCGCGCCGGATGAGGTTTTGAATGAAGAAAAATATTGGACAGGCAACGATAACGCATGCAACCTGCCACGAGACTTGTTGCCGCAATGAACCGGCATAGGGTATGTATTGCGTCGGATCCGGAAACCAATGCGCAATGAGGATGTAGAAGATCTGTCCGAGCGCTACCGTCCAAAACGCGAGCGTGATGAAGTTCAGCAAGTAGAGAAAAGCGTCGCGCGCATGTTCTACCGGTTGACTGCGCGAGGGCACCGGCATGCCGAGCACGTCACCGTAGAACGTCGAATATGCTCGATAGATACGCCGCTCCGACCACCCGTTTTGGCGCAGCATCGCGACAACGAATTCGTCGCTAAGGCCCTGTTGTTTTGCTGTGCGTAAGAATGGCGCAAGTTCCGAGTCGGCGGCCGGCGGTGTACCCATGCTTCAGATCTTAAGCGAGCAAGTGCGCGCCTGTAAAGGGAGCGGCGCTCTATCCGCCCAGCCCCAAACCTACCATCATCTTAAATCCAACTTCCAGCGCGCGTTCGTCGATGTCGTATTGCGCGCTGTGCTGCGGGAACAGCCCTTTCTCCGGACCACGCGCCCCCACGATAAAGTACGCGCCCGGCCGCTCTTCGAGCATGTACGACATATCCTCCGCCCACATCACGATGTCGTGCGGATACACGACGTTCTCTGCGCCGAGTTCCCGGTCGCCCACGGCGCGAACGATCTCGTTCATCGCCGGATCGTTGACCGTTGGCGGATAGCCCCAGCGGTATTTCATGTCACATTGCACGCGCATCGCTTCGGACACACCGCGAAGAATGCGCTCCATCCGCTCGGGCATCGAGGCGCGCACGTCCGTATCAAACGAACGCACTGTGCCTTCCATGTGCGCTTCGGCGGGAATGACGTTAAAGGTTGAGCCGGCCTGGAATTTGCCAACGGTGAATACAGCCGGATCTTTTGGCGCAATTTCGCGGCTGACGATCGTTTGCAGCATGGTGACGAAATGCGCGCCGGCAACGATGGGATCGATGGCGCGCTCGGGCATCGCACCGTGTCCGCCTTTACCGCGAATCGTCAAATGAAATTCGTCTGCGCTTGCAAAGAACGGACCGTCGCGCACGCCGATCTTTCCGGCTTCCAGTCCGGTGTAGACGTGAAGTGCAAAGCAGCGATCGACATGCGGATTTTCCAGCGCGCCGTCTTCGATCATCAACTTGTTTCCGGCGTAACCTTCCTCGCCCGGTTGGAAACAGAACACCAGCGTACCGGGCACCTCATCGCGACGGCGCGCGAGTTCCTTAGCAGCACACAGCAAAATCGAGATGTGTCCGTCGTGACCGCACGCGTGCATGGCGCCGGCGTTTTTGGAGCGGTATGGAACGTCGGCGGTTTCTTCCATCGGCAACGCATCGATGTCTGCGCGCAGCAGCGTCACAGGCCCAGGTTTCCCGCCGCGCAATGTTCCCAGGACGCCGGTGTTACCGACGCCCGTGCGAATCTCGTCGAGGTTCAGCGCCTGCAGCTCGCGTTCGATGTACGCCGCGGTCTCAAACTCTTTAAGCGAAAGTTCGGGATACGTGTGAAAATGGCGGCGATGCCGAATCAATTCATCGATCATTGATTCGCGTTTCCACCGTGGCAGCTGCGCGGCCTGTCGGTCACGCTATGAGCGTTTGTTGATGTCCTCGCGGATCGCTTGCGCGGCTTTGTCTGCTGCTTCGCGGATCTTTTTTGCGCCGAACTCTAACCCGTGCCCTAAAAGCACGGACATTTGTTTTGCGGCTTCTTGGCCTTGCGCTTGGGTTTCTTTGATTGCGTCGTTCAAACGCTGCTTTGCTTGTTCGATGGTATCGTCGTTCATGATTCCGTCTCCGTCACGGTGAGCACCCAGCGGATGGCGCGCGCGTACTGATCGAGTTCCTCGACCGTACGGCGAAGCCAGGCCGCCGCGGCGTCCCGTTCCCGCTCATGCAGACTACTGCGCGCAGGCGCTAACTGTTTCGTGTACGCTCGAGCTTGCTGCAACTGCGCTTCGATGCCCGGCCATAGCAGCCGCAGGGTGCGCTCGCCGGCGTCGGGCGGCCGATCGATGACCGGTGGCGCGGCGTGCTCGGGGTACTGCATGGCAACTTCGAGCCGCGCAAGCGCATAGTCGGCGCTGACCCGGATAAATGAAGAGAGCAACTGGACCAGGCGCACGTCCATCGGGAAGAGAGTTTCGTAGAGCGACGAACCCGCTCCCGGGTGAACGGAAACGGAATTGGAGACGCGCGGCGGTATGTGATCGTCGGCAACGGGTTTGCCGGAACGACTTGCGCCGAACAGCTGCGCAAGCACGACCCGTCCTGTAGCATCACGCTTTTTACCGACGAGCCGTACACGCTGTACAACCGCATCGCGTTGCCGCCGCTCCTTCGCAAGCAGGTCACGCAGCAAAAAGTCATCATGCGGGACGTAGCGTGGCACGAGAAGCAAAGCATCGATCTGCATTTGGAAACGCGCATCGACCGCGTGAACGTCGAAGAGCGCTGCGTCGAAGCGAACGGCAAGTCGTATCCGTACGACGCGCTGCTCGTTGCGACCGGCGGCCGTCCGAACCGTCATCCCGCGCCCGGCGCCGACGGCGCGAACGTGTTCAACTTCCAATACATGAGCGACACGCTGGCGATCTCGAACGAGCTCGAGACTGCCAAAGCAGCCGTTTCTATCGGCGGCTCGTTCATCGCATACGAACTTGCCGAAGCGTTCGTATCGCGCAAAGTCGAAACGCACTGGGTCATGCGTGGTCCACGAGTGCTGCACCGCATGCTCGATGAGATCGCCGGAGAGCTGATCGACGAGGCCGCCAAAGCCGACGGCGTGCACATGCATTACAACCAGGAATGCGATGAATTCGTGCGCAGCAACGGCGTTGCAACCAAGGTGCGGCTCAAGGACGGAACTGAAATCGCGGCGCAGTGCTTCGGTGTCGGTCTCGGCCTTGCGATGAACGTCGAGTTGCTGCGAGGCACCGGCGTTGAAGTCAGCAAGAACGGCATTTTGTGCGATGCGCGGCTGGAAACGAACGTCAAAGGCATTTACGCTGCCGGCGATATCGCCGACTTCTACGATCCGATTCTCGAAATGCGTTACCGCATGGGGACCTGGAACAATGCCGGCGCGCACGGCAAGGTCGTCGCGCAAAACATGATGGGCGGCGAGCAACTCTACGACGATGTTCCCGAGTATTCGAGCCTTCTTTTCAAAGGCCAAACGATTACGCAATTCGGCCTCTCGCCGGAGTACCGTTCGGATATCGAAACCGTGTACACCGTCGACCGCGAGAAGAAGTGGTACCGCGCGCTGTATTTCTGGGAAGATCGCTTGGTCGGCGGATGTTTTCTGGGTAAGGGCAACCGCAGCGGCAAGCGCAAATACGTCGAGACGATTAAATCAAAGAAACGCTTCCCCAAACCGGAATGGAAACCGATGCTGGAGTGGACGCACGATTGAACGCGGAGTGGATTTCCTCCGCCGCTTCGTTTGCCACGCTCCTTGTCGTCGCGATCACCGCGTACGCCGCGCTGCGGCAGATGCGCCACATGCGCTCCGGAAATCAAGTTGCCGCGTTGCTCCCGCTGATCCACCATTACCGCTCAGATGAGCTTCAGCAATCCTTGCGGTACGTCTTTCGCGAGATGAACGCCGATTTGGAAATCCCGGAGAACCGGCAAGGTGTCATTGCCAATCCCATGCAGGGGCCTTGCAGAGCTGCCCTGCCATACATCAATTTTTGCGAGATGTGCGGGTCGCTGGTGTGCGGCGGCGTTATCGATTTGGGCGTGCTGCTCCGGTACATGCCTCGGGCGAGCGAGGCGTGGAGCCGTTCTGAAGACTTCGTTGCACTTTCACGCAAAACGCGCGGTACCGCCGCGTACGAGATGTTCGAAGCTATGGTGGCTCTCGAAGCGCGTTACGTCGCGCGGCACGGCACGTCGATGTATCCCAAGAATTTGCCGCGTGTGCCGCCGCGCGAGCGCACGTTCGGTTCGTAAATGGAAGCTAAGCCCCTTCTTGGCATCATCATCGTCAGCACGCGGCCCGATCGCGTCGGCGGTCCGGTCGCGCAGTGGTTCGAGCAGGTAGCGCAAGAGCACGGCGCGTTCGATCTCAAAATTTTAGATCTCTGCGAGATCGATTTGCCGATGGTGAACGAACCGGAACACCCGCGCCTGCATCGCTACCAGCACGACTACACCAAACGCTGGAGCGCCATGGTAAAATCGTGCGATGCATTTGTCGCCGTAACGCCGGAATACAACTTCGGCGCTCCGCCGTCAATCGTCAATGCATTCGACTACCTTTATGCCGAATGGAATTATAAGCCGTTCGGCTTTGTCAGCTACGGCGGTGTCTCCGGCGGCACCCGTGCCGTTCAAATGATCAAGCTGATCGTCACAGGTCTAAAGATGATGCCAATGGTCGAAACTGTCGCGATTCCATTCGTCGCGACGTTGGTTCGCGACGGCCGTTTTGACGCGCCCGAAGGCCTGGATGCCGCCGCGCGTACAATGCTCGCTGAAATGGTTCGCTGGGAAGAAGCACTGCGCGCGCTGCGCGCGCCGCACGCCTAAATCGTCACGGTCGTTCCGCGGTGCGCGACTGTGGAGTTCCAGCCGTACTTCGTTTTGACGATATCGCACAGCGCTTGCGCCGACTGCGGTTCGCCGTGCACGGCGTAGAACTCGGGCTTGCCGGTGCACGTGTCGAACCAGTGTTGTATTTCATTTTGGTCGGCGTGCGCGCTGAAACCGCCGATTTCGTCGATCGTCGCGTGCACCGGTAGGGTGTCGCCGAAAATCTTAATTGTCTTCGCGCCGTTCGCAAGGAAGAACCCGAGCGTGCCTAGGCTTTGATAGCCAACGAAAAGCATCGTCGATTTTGGATCGGAAATGTGGTTGTAGATATGGTGCAGCACACGTCCGCCCGCGGCCATGCCACTGGCCGAAATTATAATGTGCGGTCCCTGAACGCGATTGATTGCCTTTGAGGCATCGGTATCAATCGCGATTGTGACGTTCTCGCAGCCGAACGGCGTGCGGTTGCCGTCGTGCGGAATGGGTTTGTGCGCATCGGGAAAGCGCTCGAAGAGATCGTCAACCTTTGCAGCCATCGGACTGTCGAGATAGACGGGCACGTTCGCAAGCAGCGATCCACGGCGTTGAATTTCACCGATAGCCAGGAGCAGCTCTTGCGCGCGTTCGACGGCAAAGGCCGGAATCACGATGGCACCGCCGCGCGCAACCGCAGCCGCGAGTTGAGTTTCCAGTTCGCCGACGGCATCGGGCGGATGAACGCGGTCGCCGTACGTTGATTCGCAAATGAGCACATCCGCGCCGCTCATTGGTGAGGGATCGAAGAGCAATTCGCGATTGTACCGTCCCACGTCGCCCGAAAAGACGGCGCGCCTTCCGTCAATGTCCATCTGCACAAAGGCCGAGCCGATGATGTGGGCTGCGTTTTGGTACGTTGCTTTCATGCCGCAAACATCGAACGCCGTTTGCAGCGCGACGGGCTTAATAAGCGACATCGTTTGCTGCACGTCGTCGTCGTTATAGAACGGTGGCGGCGCGTACAGTTCGTTGTGCATGCCTCGCGCCTTCAGACGCGTTTGCAGGCCAGCGGCGTCTTCAAGAACGATTCTTATCAATTCTTGCGTCGGCGGCGTGCAATAAACCGCTCCCCGAAAACCATCGTGCACGAGCTTGGGAAGATAGCCGACATGATCGATATGCCCGTGCGTGATGACGACGGCTTCGATGTCGCGCGCCGCAACGGGAAGCGGCACGCTGTTGAGCACGACGACGTCTTTCGGTCCTTGGAAAAGACCGCAGTCGATAAAAACATGATGCCCGTTGTACGTAATGAGATGTTTGCTGCCCGTAACGGTTCCTGCGGCGCCGACAAAAGTGAGTTCAGCCACGTGTTTCCTCCATGAACCGCGCGCGCGATCCGTTTGTAGGTGGTCCCTCGTTCGTGCGATTGAACGCCTGCGCACTCGGCAGTGCGTTCTTCTGGTGGATCTCTAGGCAGCGGTCGACGAGGCGTTCGGGAACCTCATCGTAGACGATCGTCGCGCCGGTGTTTTTCTGAACCATTTGCACGATCTCGGCGAAACGATCCGAGATGCCGCCGGAATGCAGAAGAATGCCGATGAGCTTTCCTTCGTCGTACGCGATGCAAAACTCGCCGAGCGTGCCGCTGCGTCCGCCCAAGAACAGCACAAAATCCGAGCTATGAATATTGTGCGTCTCGCGGCCCATCAATCCCGAACCGGTAAAGACCATTGTGGTGTACGGTTGAAGCGGCGAACCGTACATGTTCACGTGCTCTTCCGGCGAGAGCGCCGGCGAGACGCCTAAACTGATGCCGTTCTCTTCTTGCGCTCCGAGCACGGCGGCGTGAGGAAGGCCAGGGCAAGCGCCCGTGACAATGGTACATCCGCGCTGCGCGATGCGTTTGCCAACGCGACGCGCCAATGCTAATTCGTCGTCGGTTATAACGCCGCCGGCGGCGCCCATGACGCCAATTTGTAATTGCACGCGAGTACACTAATGCAGCAAAGCTACGACACCCTGCAAAGGCGATGGAAAAACTTGCGTTCGCGCGGTGATGTGACCGTGCGTGAAGTTGCCTGCGGTATGGGGGCGCGCACGTTATTATGCGCTGAAGCGGGACACTACGACGCGCCGGCGGTGACGATCTCCGCTGGAATTCACGGCGATGAACCTGCCGGGCCGTGGGCGCTCCTGGGTCTGGTGGAAGATCGACAGCTCGACGCACGCTTTTCATACCGTTTGTGGGCGTGCACAAATCCTTCGGGATTCGACGCGGGAACGCGTGAAAGTGCCGAAGGCGTCGATCTGAATCGCACCTTCGGCCGTGGCGGTTCAGCGCCCGAGTCGCGCGCCATCATCACCGCAAACCGCGATCGCAACTTCGAACTCGCGATTGATTTGCATGAAGACGATACGTGCGAGGGCTTTTATTGCTATGAGTACGGTGAATCCGGACTCGGCGAACGCGTCGCGGAGGCGGTGCAGTCGAGCGGATATGCATTGCACGATCCGCCGGTGCTGCGGCCAAACGCGGAAGATGAAATAAAAGAAATTGGCGGATTATCGTACTCGCTCGCTCTCGCGCGGCGCGCCGCCAAAGCGGTGCTCACGCTCGAGTCGCCGCGTTGCCTTGCTCTGGAGGAGCGCGTCGCCATTCTCAGGCTTGCGGTAAAGGCCGCTCTCGCCGCGCTTGCGAACCCCTAAGCCCATGGCTGAACGCGATTCCCTGGAAGTTGACGTCCTGATTGTTGGCGCCGGCCCTGCCGGGTTAGCCGGCGCGATCCGGCTTATGCAGCTCGCAAAAGACGCGGGCAAAGAACTCGAAGTGCTGGTGATCGAGAAAGCCGCAGAGATTGGCAACCACGGGCTTTCGGGCGCCGTGCTCGATCCCCGCGCATTGGACGAACTGCTTCCGGATTGGCGTGCAAGCGCGCCGGTGGAATCGCCGGTGACGCACGACGAATTGTGGATGCTGCTCGGCAATTCGAAGATCAAGGCGCCGATCGTCCCGCCGATGATGAACAACAGCGGAAAGTTTGTTGCCTCGCTTCAGAAGATCGCGAAGTGGATGGCATCGCAAGCCGAAGACCTAGGCGCGCAAGTCTTTGGTGAATTCCCCGGACAAGAGCTGCTCTACGACGGCGATCGGATCATCGGTGTGCGCACGGGCGACAAAGGCCTGGATAAACACGGCAACAAGAAACCGAACTACGAACCCGGCGCGGATATCTTTGCAAAAGTCGTGGTGCTCGGTGAAGGCCCGCGCGGAACGCTGACAAAACAGGCCGTCTCGCGTTTGAACCTCGACGCCAACAGCGATCCGCAAGTCTACGCGGCCGGCGTGAAGGAGCTGTGGCAATGCCCGCCGGGCAGCGTGAAGGCCGGCATGGTTATTCACACGCTGGGTTTTCCGTTACCGAACGACACATTCGGCGGCGGCTTCATTTACGGAATGGCAAATGACATTCTGGACATCGGTTTCGTTACGGGGCTCGATTATAAAGACCCGACGACCGATCCGCACAATCTGCTCCAGCGTTTCAAAACGCATCCCGCCGTGCGCTCGATGATCGAAGGCGCGAAAATGATCCGCTACGGCGCCAAGGCGATCCCCGAGGGCGGCTTTTATGCAATGCCGCGTTTGTATGCCGACGGGCTTTTACTGACCGGCGATTCGGCGGGATTCCTCAACGGCATGCGCCTCAAGGGCATTCATCTGGCGATGAAATCAGGGATGCTCGCTGCCGAAACGGCATTCGAAGCGATTGCTGCGGGCGACACGTCGTCGGCTAAACTGCAAACGATGCAAGAAAAATTCCGCGCATCCTGGGCGTACACCGAGCTGCACGGCGCTCGCAACTTTCACCAAGGCTTCAACGGCGGCCTCATTGCGGGCATGCTCAACACGGGCCTTGGCATGTTCACCGGCGGACGCGGGTTCGGCTTTACCGATCACATGCACGGCGAAGCAGGCTACGAACGCATGGAGAAGCGCGGATATAAACCTAAAGAATCGCCGCGTGCCGTTATCGACGGCGTCATCACGTTCGATAAACTCACTGACGTTTACAACAGCGGCACGATGCACGAAGAAGACCAGCCGTGTCACTTGCTCGTCTCAGATACGAACATCTGCCGCGACAAATGCACCGTCGAGTACGGCAATCCGTGCCAATACTTCTGTCCGGCGGCCGTGTACGAACCGATGTTTCAAAAAACCAACGGCAACGTGAGCGGTGAGCTTGTGCTCAACTTTACGAACTGCGTGCACTGTAAAACGTGCGACATCGCCGATCCCTATCAGATCATCACCTGGGTGCCGCCTCAAGGCGGTGAGGGCCCGGTCTACACAGGAATGTAAGCATGATCGCCATCATCGGCGGCGGCGTCATTGGTCTTTCAATCGCGCTCGAACTGGCGCGCACCGGAGAAGAAGACGTGCGCGTTTACGATCGTGCCGAACCCGGACGCGCCGCATCGTGGGCGGCGGCCGGCATGCTTGCACCGTATACCGAAGAGCTGCCGCATCCGGCGCTACAAGCGCTGTGCGAACGTTCGCTGCAAATGTTTGAGCAGTACGTTTCGCGCATCGAAGCGCTCAGCGGCGTCGACGTGCAGCTTCGCGCAAGCGGTATTTTGAGTGCGGCGTTCGACGAGCAGCAAGAGCAGCATCTGATCGAACGCGAGCGCGCGCTGACGGCGCGCGGCATACGCGCGCAACTGCTCGATCCGCACGAAGTCGCGGTGCTCGAGCCCGCGGTTTCGCACACGGTGCGCCGCGCGCTGCTGGTTGAAGCGGAAGGTCACGTCGATAACCGGCGCCTCACGCGGGCACTACGCGAAGCATGCATGCGATCCGGCGTCACGATCTGCGAGCACACAGATGCGATCGTTGTCGAGATGGATTCGCGACGCGTGCTCGGCGTGCGATCGTCCAGCGGGTATGCAGCTGCCAGTGCGGTCGTGAACGCCGCGGGCGTTGCGGCCGGCGATCTCGCGGGCGTTGCGCGGGAATGCGTGGTACCGATGCGCGGCGTCAAAGGTCAGATCGTCGAACTTGCCGTGCCGGAGCTGCTGATGCGGCGTCCCGTTTGGGTACCGGGCGCATATCTCGTCCCGCGTGCAAACGGCAGATTGCTGATCGGCGCAACGGTCGAAGACGCGAGCGACGTCCGGGTGACGGCGCAAGGCGTGGCGACGCTACTTGAGGCCGCATTGGCCGGCGCGCCGGCGCTGCGCGACTTTTCACTCGTGGACATGTGGGCCGGCCTGCGACCGCGCACGCCTGATGGTTTGCCGGTGCTCGGCGCCACGCGGCGCGAAGGCTACTTCGTCGCTGCGGGCCACTACCGCAACGGGATCCTGCTTGCGCCCGTGACGGGCGAGATCGTAGCCCGCGCCATTCACGGCGAACGCTTGCCGGATCTGCAGCCCTTTGCAATCGGGCGGTTCCAGGCGCTCTCGGCATGCGGATAACCGTCAACGGCGAGCAGCGTGACGTTTCCGACGGCTGCACCGTCGCGCAGCTGCTGGCCGAACTTGATGCACCGCAGCGCGGTATCGCTGTGGCTCGAAACGAGCATGTGGTTCGCCGCGCCGCTTTCGCGCATGAAGCCCTTTCCGAAGGCGACCGCGTCGAGATCATCCAAGCAGTTGCAGGTGGATAAACAAGACACGTTACGCATCGGCAAACTGGAGTTTCGTTCGCGATTGATCGTCGGGACCGGAAAGTATCCGAACTTGGACGTCATGCAAGAAGCACACCAGGCCAGTGGAGCCGAGATGATCACGGTGGCGATTCGCCGCATCAATCTCGACAACGCTGCCGGCAAGACGCTGCTCGATTACATCGATCGCACGCGCTACGCGATTCTGCCGAACACCGCGGGTTGCTATAACGCGAAAGAAGCGGTGCTCACTGCGCAGCTCGCTCGCGAATTGCTCGAGACGGACCTTATCAAACTTGAAGTGATCGGCGATCAGCAAACGCTGTATCCGGACACGCGCGAAACGCTTGCCGCCGCGGAGCAACTCATCGCCGACGGCTTCACCGTGCTGCCGTACATCACGGACGATCCGGTTGCGTGTAAACAACTGGAAGAACTGGGCTGCGCGGCGGTGATGCCGCTCGCCGCGCCCATCGGCAGTGGCCTTGGAGTTTGCAATCCATATTCGATCCGCATCATCAAAGAGCGCGCAAGCGTGCCGGTCATTGTCGACGCGGGTGTCGGAACGGCGAGCGATGCCGCGATCGCGATGGAACTCGGAGCCGATGCTGTGCTCATGAACACCGGCATCGCGCTGGCAAACCATCCGGTGAAAATGGCGAATGCCATGCGGCTCGCAGTTGAAAGCGGACGCCTTGCGTATCTCGCGGGCCGTATGGAACGCAAACTTTATGCCAACGCGTCCAGTCCAATGCACAGTTTAATTGCCGTTGAATGAAATCAGCGTCGAAGAGTTAGCGAAATGGCGGCAGGAAGGCCGCCTTTTCGTGTTACTCGATGTCCGGGAACCCTTTGAAGTTCAGGCAGCGAGTTTGGAAGGGGCGACGCACGTTCCCATGCGCCACGTTCCAGGGCACGTTGCGTCGATGGATCGCGAAGTCCCGGTAGCGGTGCTCTGCCATCACGGCACGCGCAGCGCAAACGTTGCAGCGTATCTCCACGCGCATGGATTTCGGGTCTTTAACGTCACGGGCGGGATCGATGCATATGCGCGCCGCGTCGATCCCGGCATCGGAGTCTACTAGCGCCCTCGCGCAGCGCGCACAAACCAGTGGACGGATCCTGAAGGCTGCTCGTGGTGCGCCCATCGTCCCACGAGTTCATCGACGCTGTGTTCGCGCATTTCTTCGACTGAAAAGTTGCGTTCCAGCAGCGCGCTCAGCATCTGCTCGTTGAAGTATGAGTGCGCAACACCGATCTCGTCGCCGCTCTCCGGCGCATACGTGAATTCGGCAAGTTTTGCGCCGCGGCCGAAGCGCGCGTCGCGGGTCGACGCAAACGTCGCGTAGAGTAACCCGTCTGGATGAAGCGACCTGCCAGCCTCGTCGAGCAGCCGCGTAATGTGCGCGATCGTCCCGTGCAGCAAGCCATGTGTGCTCAGCACCGCGTCAGCGTTTTCCGGCGAGGCAGTAAATCGCTCGAGATCTGCATCGCCGATCTCCAGAACACGCATGCCGGCACGCGAAAGCGCAGCTGTGTTTCGTCCGCGGCCCGTTCCCAGTTCGAGAACAACCGCACCCGGGCGTAACCGCTCGCACAACTGTGCGGCCAGCGGATGAGGACGCGGGTCGGATTGAGGCGAAGGGCCACTCATGCGTTCGCTGCCTCTGATTATTGTGGTCGGCGCAAATGACCTTGCTGCACGCGTGTGCGAAGATTTGTGCGAGACGAGCGGCCACGAAGTGCTGCTGATTGCAGACGACGCACGCTTGGCAAGCAAAATCGAGCCGCTCGGCGGCCGGTTTTTACACGCAGGCGCAAACGATACCGCCGTGCTCGAAAGCGCGGGCGTTAGAGAAGCTGAATGCATCATACCGGTCGGCGACGACGATCGGGTGAACTTGCACGTCGCGCTCAAAGCGCGCGATTTAAATCCGCATATCCGCGTGGTGCTCCGGCAGTTCAACCGTGCGTTGGGCCGCAAGATCGAACAGAATTTGCACGGCACGTCCGCGATTTCGCCGGCGACACATGCGGCTGCCACGTTCGCTGCAGCTTGCATCGATCCGCAGGTGCTTTACGGCGTTCAGTTTCCACTCGCCGATGGGCCGCTAGTTGCATTCTCGCAGCGCAGCGCGGCAAATTTTGGTTTGAGCGGCACGACCGTTGGCGAGGCGGAACGTGAGCTGGACGCACGAATTACCGCGGTCAACGCGCGCGTAAATCCGCCCGCCGATCAGGTGATACGCAGCGAGGACGAGATCGTCGTCTGCGCACCGGTCCGCGAGCTGCATCCGGGTAAGACGCATCGCCACGACGAGGCGAAAAATCCACTGCGCCTGCGCCACCGCCCTCGCTTTCGCGAAGCCGTTCGGCGCGCGCTGCGTTTGGAACCGCTGCTCGTCTACACGCTGATCTTCGGCACGCTCGCGTATATCGCGGCCAGTTTTTATTTCGCAGCGCAATTGCACGTCCCGCTCCTGCAGGCGTTTTATTTTGTTGCGGCCACGATGTTTACGGTTGGATACGGCGATATTACACCGCACACACAGCACGGCGCGTGGCATACCTACGTTGTTGCGATCGGTGTCATGGCCGTTGGCGTCGTCTTTGGCGGCGTTTTCATTGCCTCAATGGCCTCCGTGCTGAACCGCGCGCAAGAAACGGCGCTGCGAGGTCTTCGTCAAATCAACGCCGAGGATCACATCATCGTCTGCGGCGCCGGCAATGTCGGCACCCGTGTGATCGAATTTCTTTTGCAATTGGATCAACACGTTGTGGTCATCGAACCGCGGCCAAACGCACGAATTCTGGAACTTGCACGTACGCGCCGCATCGATCTGTTGGCGTCGGATGCAACCGACGATGACACGCTCGCATTCTGTTCCCTCGGCCGCGCGCACAGCGTCGCGGCCGTCACCGACAGCGACACGGCAAACCTGGAGGCCGCTTTGGGTGCGCTCGCCTACAATGCGCGGTTACCTGTGATCCTGCGCATCGGCAATGTCGAGTTCGCGCGATCGGTTGCGCGGAATTTTTCAATTGTTTCGTCGTTTGCGACGAGCGACTTGACAGGACCGGTCATTGCGGGGCTCGCGCGCTTTGCTTCCAGCCGCGGTCGCGTGTCGTTTGCCGGAGAAACGTTTGCGATCGGCGAGCGCACGAGCGACATGTACATCCCGCGGGCTGAGGGCGGCATTCCGCTTTTCATTTGCCGGGAAGGAGAGTTACAGCTCGCCCACGATTTTGAGGAGATGAGGCCGGGCGATCGAATGCTCGACATCGTTCCGCTCTCGCAATTCCGCACCACCTCTAGCGATTAGGAGTAGCCGTGCTCAGTGAAGGCGCCTCGCTGCCCAACGTACCGGTTCTGGATGATGCCGGCGCGACGGTCAGCACCGAGTCGTTCCTCGGCTCGCCGCTCGTCTTGTGGTTTTATCCCAAAGACGATACACCGGGTTGAACGAACGAAGCGTCGCAGTTCCGCGACGCCTACGGCCGGTTCAAACGCAAAGGCGCGCAAATCGTCGGCGTGAGCCGCGATTCCGTCGCCTCGCATCAGAAGTTCAAAAAGAAATACGACATCCCGTTCACGCTGATCTCGGACACGGATTCAAAACTGTGCGACGCATTCGGCGTCATCGTCGAAAAGAACATGTACGGCAAAATAACCAAGGGTGTGCAACGCTCCACATTCCTCATAGATGAATCCGGCAAGATCCTAAAGGTCTGGCCGAAAGTCAGTGTCGAGGGGCACGCCGACGCAGTTTACGACGCGCTTCCATAAGCCGTCTTATGGTTGAGCGGCCACGCCGCGACTTGGGTTAGGCGATGATCTTTGCGACCATCTCCGTGCGGTTGCGGGAGCTGGTCTTTGTGAGCAGCTGCTTGACGTGAAAGACGGCGGTCGATTTCGAGATGAAGAGGTGACGCGCGATCTCGTCGTTGCGAAGGCCCTTCACCACGAGTCCCAGCACCTGGCGTTCCCGCGGCGATAAACTGAAGCGCTCCGCAAGGCGCTCCATATGGTCGCGCAGCGCAAAGCGCTCGACCATCACCACATAAGCAGGCGTGGGCCCGCCCGACAGTTCAATAACACGCACGGCGATGGACGAGCTCGCTGCCGCGCGCATGACGCCGTCACCCGCTACGCCGTCGTGCTGTGCCAGCAATTTGAGGACCGTATACTCCAGCGAAGGGGGAAGCGCCCCGTTCTCGGCCGGCCGGAACTCCCTACGGCGCTCCGACGGATCGGCGCGATAATAGATGACCTGCAATTTCTTATCGACGATGAAGATCGCGGGCGTAGCGCGGCGCTCGAGGACCTCGATGTGGTCGGGAGAGAGCTCGGCGCGTTGGTCCTCGGCACCGACCAGGCGGCGCGTACCTATGATCATGGAGAGTTTTCCCCCCTAAAACCGGAGAATTGCTGAGCTCGATGAGAGCTTTCAATCAGCTGGCGGCACGGTAGCATACTACTAAAGGTGCGATTAGCACTCGCTTGTCTTGCTAATGAAATCGGAGCCGTTATGACCTCGTACAAGACGCTCATTTTTGGAAC
>CAZERJ010000063.1:0-17408 GCA_964514445.1 uncultured bacterium
TGCGAAGATTTCGCGTGGTGCAGTCTTGCGCTCAGCCGGCACAATCTGCGCACGTTTGTCGATGGGCGCTGCGATCCGTTTCCCAAACGCGTGTGGGAGGATTACGTTGCGGTGGAGCATCTGCATCCGCAATGGTCCTCAGTGCTCAATCGCTACGGCGTCGATGCCGTGCTGGCAAAACGCGGACGCCCGCTCGCGCAGGCGCTTTCATCACAGCGGCAGTGGCGCGCCGTCTACGATGCTCGCGGATTCACCGTCTTTGTGAAGCGCGACGTACGCACTGCCCGCACATAACAGCAACAGCGCCGTCCACGTCGGCAGTTTTGCGATCCACCACACGATACCCGTGCTCGATCCTTGCCCGCGGATGTACGTGGTCCATGACGCTTGCGCAAGCGCGCCGGCTCCAGAACTGAGGACGTGATGTTCCACTTGCGGCCCGAAACGCAGCGCGCACACTAACAACAACGCCTCGAATAAGGCAGCCGCGAACGCCGTGCGCGCGACCGCATCGACGCGGCCGAACAAAGCATACGCCAGCGCAACGCATGCCGCCAAACTGACCGGAATCGCAAGCTGGGGTTCACCGATGAGCCACTGCCACGGGACGGCGAGCAGCAGCACCGCGCCAGCGGCGAGCCAATGCGCTCGTTCTCGCGTCTGCGATACGAGCAAAAACAGCGCCGGAAAAGCCAGCGTGATCTCGGAGAAATGCATGAACGGCCCACCCGTTACTGCAAACGCAACCGGAAGCAGTAACAGCCACGCACTATCGTTACGCCGCTTGTAAAGCATCGCGGCAACCGCGATACCGGCAATGCAAGCGATAGCGTATGAAACATCACCCACGCTTACCGCTAGCCGGTCGGCAACACCCAGACCATGCAGGGCCCACGTCAAACCGTATTGCGCGATGTAGCCGATCTCCGAATCGGCGTGCGCGGGAAGCACGCTACGGAAATACTCCACGGCCATTGCGGGCCCGCCAATTGCAACATCGAGCGCAACGAGCAGGCCGCCGCAGACCAGCAGTGGCACACGCATGCCGCGCTGGAAAATGAACACTGCGCCAAACGCGGGCAAGACGACATGCGGCAGCACCGCGCTCACACACATCGCGAGCGCCGCAGACCAATACCGTTTGCTGCGCAACGCTAGCGCACCGCCACACAACGCCGCAAGAACGATGGGGGCGACTTCGCCAAGACCCAACACCGCAATCACATACGGGCAGCCGGTCGCAACAGCGATGCACCATTGCGGCAGGCCGCACAACGATGCCATGCAGCGAACAGCAAACACCATGCAAAGCACGGACAAAGCAAACCACGCGAGCGCCGCGGGCAAAAACGGCAGCAGCGCAAATGGCGCGAAGAGCGCAAAAACGTAGCCCGGGAACGGCACGGGTGCCGTAACTCCCGGCGCGGTGTGAAGCACGCCGAAACCGAACCTCGTTGATTCACACGAGGCAATTGAGGCTGTGTGATATGGATTGAGCCCGTGAAGAACGGCTGTGCCGCCGCAATAAAAGGCGTGAAAATCGCCGTAGACTTGCTCGCGCGCGCCGAGAATGAAAAACTGCACGACCATAGCGAGCGCTATGGTTGCATAGACAACGGCTACCGCCGGAAAGGCGCGGTTAGACGCCTGCGCGTTTACGCCGGTGATCGTCAAGCGATGCAGCGCCGGTGCGGTATTGCGGCGCGATGCGGCCGAGCATTTTCACGAGACCGGTTGCATCGGGCCGCAGTTTTTGCACGGCGTACGCATACTCCGAGGCGCTCTTCATGTCGCCGGTATCAAAGCAGCTTTGCGCCAAGCGCTCGAGCACGATGATATAGCGTTCTTCCAAAACACCGGCTTGATTCGTAAACCATGGTTCGGGGGCATCGCCGTCGAGCAGGCGTCCGGCATACAATTCTTCAGCCGCGCGGTAGTGCACCGCCGCTTCCAAGGCATCGCCGCGCTCGAAGCTGGAATCGCCGTCGGTGACGTGTGCCGAGAAACGCCGAACGTCGGCGACGACGTTCGTGAGATCGACTTGGACATCGGGGTCCGCGCGGAAATAGAGATCGACGCACGCGTAGCCGACGATCGCAGCGACGGCTTTGCGGATGTTGCTGCACGCTGTGCGCACGCTTTGCGCAGCCAACTGCGGATCGGCATCGGGCCAAAACACTTTGGCCAGTTCCGAGCGCGTCGCCGAGCCGTTGGGCCGAAGCAGCAGATATTTAATCAGCTGCTGATCGCGCCGCCGCATCCATTTAACGTCTTGTCCTTCGATTTGCGCTTCAAAGCGTCCGAGCATGCGCACGATGAGCGGCGAAACACGCGCGCTCGGCGAGAGACGCACGCGTCCGCGCAGTTGACGCAGCGGCCGGTACGGCCGGTAGCCGGAATCGTCAGCCACAATAAAGAGTCCTTGCGCTTCAAGGCGCTGCAAGCGTTCTTGATCGTCGATCGTCGCGCCGGCAATGAGGCTGCGCACCAGCGCGCGATCTTCTTCCGCCGCGCGGTCCAGATCTGCGGCTATGAATTCGGTAAAGAGCTGGCCGTATCGTCCGCGCCAGTGCTCGTAGGCATCGTTGAGCGAGCGGCCGTCTTCCGCCGCCGCGCGCACCGCGCCGCTGACGACCACCGCCCAGCCTTCGCTTTCTTCGAGCAGACGCGCTATTTCCAAATGCGTGTTGGGCACGCCGCAGGTTTCAGCTAAGATTTCGGTTTCTGCGGCATCGAACGCCAAGCGGCGGTAATCGCAGAGCACGGCCAGGCCGCGCGCGATCCACGTCTTGGCATCGAGCGGCTCGCGGGAACGCGAGGTGTAGATGAACGAGAGATGCTCCGGCGCGTCTTCAACCATGCGCCGCAGCAGCCCGATGGTTTCCGGCGTGCCGTTGTCAACGTCATCGACCACCAGTTCGAGCGGTGCGGAAATCTCTTCGCGCAAGGCGCCGATCAGCGCGTCATACGAGTCCGGTACGCGCGAGAGATTCAACGCAGATGCCAACATTTCGAACGTTTTTTGTGGCGGGCATCCAACGGGTAACGCACAATAAGCCGCATCCACCGCGCTGTTCGGAAGATACTTGAGAAGAAGCGTAGTTTTCCCCGAGCCGGCCGGAGCAACGAGCAAGCGGAGCGGAAAGGAAATGTGCGATCCGAGCCACCGCTCCAATCGCGCTCGCCGCACCGTGAACGGTGCCACCCGGGGCAGAATGCGCGTACGAATCATATGTGTGTATCTCTAGATATCGGTTCGTACCCGAACCCGGCTTAGTGGCCCGGTCGCTTCCCGTTCGTGCTTGCCCCTGACGGCCTAGGCTTGCTTGCTGCTCTCCCGGGTGGCCTCAGCGGCGGCCAGCACGCAGACGATGACGGTGCCGGCGAGGCCCGCCATACGAGAAAACCAGACGCCAGGGCTTAGGGCGAGCGCCCAGTCGCTCTTAATGACGGCGGTCCAGGACCGTTCCGCGAGATCGCCTGAAGCAACCCGGGCAACGATCGGCCGTTTCGCCCCGGTTTGCTGAATGCGCGTTGCAAAATCGACGTTGATTGCGAACAACGTAATCCCGACCGCCGTGCCAAGCGCGACCGCATGCAAGACGCGTAGTTTGCCGATTTCGACGGCTATGACGAGCGCCGCGAGCATCAACAACGGCCAGAGAAAAAATGTGACGCCCGACGGCGTCCATGGAAGCAGCAAGACCAGCGCAGCCGCGGCATATCGTGCAAAGATTCCACCGCTAGCCAAAAGGAGTGCGAGCGGAAACGCCACCGAGAGCGCTGACGAGTGCAGAAACGTTCCACCGATCAGGCCAAATGGCGCGGGCATTAACGCCGTAAGGGTCGCATCGCGGTTGCGCGCGGCCAGGCGGCGCGCGAAAAACGCTGCGGCGGCGCATGCGCAGAGCCACACAGCCAGACCCGCGTTCATGCCGATTGCCGGTGGGACGCCAAGTTGTGCAAGCACGGGTCCTAGCGCGATCTGTTGCGCGTACGAAAGCTCCGACGCGGCATGCGCGGGCACAACTTTCGTGATGTATTCAATCGTTACGGTGGGACCGGTCAACACAAACGTGAGCAGCATCAGCAAAAAAATCTGCATGACGATTGCAACACGTGCGGCAGGCCGGCTCACGAACAACGCGAGCATCACCGCAACCGCAACCTGCGGCAGCAGCCACACGAGCGTGCTCGATGCGACGGCCAAACCCCAGCGGTGTTCGCGCATCGCGAGCGCGCAGACGGCCAAACCAAACACCGCGAGCGGCGTGACTTGGCCCAGCGCAAGTGCTGCGGGCGCATCAATCGCAAGCGTTACAACGCCAATCGCCAACCAAGAAAGGCCCGTAAGGGATCGCAGTGCTGCAATCGTTCCGGCGATGGCGCACGCCGTCAACGCAAAAAACAGCCACGACGCCGCTGCAAACGGCAAGAGCGCGAATGGGATAAACAGTGCAAAAACATAGCCGGGAACCGGCGCCGGCACGGCGATACCGGAGCTTCCCGCCGGGAAGTAGCCCGCGATCAGCGTCGATTCGCAGTTCCCGAGCGGCTGCTGCGTATACGGATCTCCATGCGCCAGAACGACTCCCGCGCCGCAATAAAATGCATGGAAATCCGGAAACGGCGCAACAGCGTTGTACTGCGCGAAACCACGCACGCCAATGAGCGTCAATGCGCACAGAACGATCCCTGCGAGCAGCAACGGAAAATCTTCGCGCCGCCACGAAATTGCGCGCATATGCCCCTCGTGTTCGTTCCTACGCCGCTGGGTAACCTTCGCGACATCACGCTTCGCGCACTCGACGTGCTGCGTTCGTGCGATTTGCTGGTCGCCGAAGATTCACGCGTCGCGCGCAAACTTTTGAACGCGCTCGATCTTCCTTCAAAAGAGATCTGGTCGTATCACGAACACAATGCGCGCAGCGCTGCTCCCGCTATTCTGGAACGCGCGCGCGAACAAACCGTAGCCGTTGTCGCCGACGCCGGTATGCCCGGCATCTCCGATCCGGGATGCGACCTGGTTGTGCAGGCGCGCCGCGACGGCATCGCGGTGGAGGTTCTGCCGGGACCTAGCGCCGCGCTCGGCGTTGCCGTGCTTTCCGGTTTCGACCTGCGGCGATTCGTATTCGAGGGATTCCCGCCGCGCACCAGCTCGGCACGCAGGCGCGCGCTGGAAGCCTCGTTTTCACTGGGCATGCCAAGCATTTGGTACGAATCACCACAGCGCATTATTGCGCTGCTCGCCGACATCGCCGCGGTGGATGCGAACGCGCAGGTTTTTCTGGCGCGCGAATACACCAAGCGCTTCGAGCAGCAGATCGCCGGGACAGCCGCGCACGTCTCATCGCAGCTGGCAGTGCCGGTGCGCGGCGAGATCGCGCTGGCCGTGATGCCGTCGGCGCGAGAGGCGCCCATACCGGCGCAGGAGCATGTCGACGGCGAGATTGATGCCGCACTGGACCGTGGTGAGAGCGTCTCCGCAATAGCGAAGGCGCTCACCGAGCGGGGACTCGGCGAACGTCGTCATCTGTACGCGAAGGTGACACAGCGCAAGCGCGAACGCCAGGAAGCCGCCCAACCCGGGCGATAGATAGCAAAGACATGTCCCGCCCGTTTTACGTTACAACGCCGATTTATTACATCAGCGGCAATCCACACATTGGCCACGCCTACACAACGGTCGTCGCCGATGTCCTGGCGCGCACCGCACGTGCGAACGGACGCGCGTATTTCCTCACGGGGACGGACGAACATGGGCAAAAAGTTGCAGACGCCGCCGCGGCGGCCGGCAAGACCCCGCAAGAGTGGTGCGACGAGCTGATTCCACGCTGGCAATCGCTTTTCTCGCGCTATGAAGTGCAATACGACGATTTCATTCGCACCACGCAAGAACGTCATACTCGCGTCGTGCAAGGCATCTTCGGGAAATTGCGCGAGAACGGCGACGTGTATCTCGGAAAATACGAGGGCTGGTACTGCGTTCATGACGAGACGTTTTGGCTGGAGTCAAAACTCGTCGACGGCAGATGCCCCACGTGCGGACGCGCCGTGCAGTGGCTCTCGGAAGACGATTGGTTCTTCCGCTTGTCAGCTTATAACGAACGGCTCAAGCAATACTTCATCGATCATCCGGATTTTGTGCGTCCGCGCGCGGTCTACAACGAGATGATGGCGCTGCTCGAGGAAGGTCTTGAAGATCTTTCGATCTCGCGCACGAACCTGGAGTGGGGCATTCCCGTGCCGGGCTCGGATCGCGGCGTAATTTACGTGTGGTTCGATGCGCTGATCAACTATATCTCCGCGCTCGATTGGCCAAACGGCGAGAAGTTCAAAACATACTGGCCCGCATCGGTGCAGCTGATCGGCAAAGAGATCGCGCGTTTTCACACGCTGATTTGGCCTGCAATTCTGTGGGGCGTCGGCGAACAGCCGCCCGAGATGGTGTTCGCGCACGGTTGGATCACCGTTGAAGGGCAAAAGATCGGCAAGAGTTTGGGTAATGCGGTCGATCCGTTTGCACTGGCGGATCGCTTCGGCGCCGACGCGATGCGCTATTTTCTACTTCGTGAAGCGCCGTTCGGCAGCGATTTCTCGTATTCGGAAGAGAAGATCGTCCAGCGCTACAACAGCGATCTCGGCAACGATTTGGGCAATTTGCTCAGCCGTTCGCTCGCAATGCTTGATAAGTATCGCGAAGGTCTTGTGCCGCAGGCTCCCGATGACGTCACATTCGGTCAGCAGTTCCGCGATTTACCCGCGCGCGTGCGTGCGCTGATCTTCGATCTGCAATTCCGCGACGCTCTGGAAGCTATTTGGGATCTCGTTAGCGCGCTCAACCGCGCGATCGACGACCGCAAACCATGGGTGCTGCACAAAGAAGGCCGCGCACACGAACTGGACGAGCTGCTGTATAACTTGTGCGAAGGTTTGCGCTGGCTGGCGATTTTGCTAGCGCCGTTCATGCCCGGACGCGCGCAACAGATTGCGGAGCAGCTCAACGTGCGAGAGCCGTTGGAGCAGCCGTGGGATTCGGCGCTAGTTTGGGGCGGCATCGCGGCCGGTACCCAAACGCAGCGCGCCGAGGCGCTCTTCCCACGAATATAGAACGCCGCCGTTTGACGCAGCGGCGCTCGGCGTACGCGTTGCTGCGCGCGCTGGCGCTGCCGTTCGCACTTGGTTTCTTCGTGCTGCACGGCGCCGCGATTGTCCAAACATTTGCGCTGCATTGGGCGCAGTTGCTCGTCCTGCTTGCGTTTTTTTCCGCGCTACTCGCCGTAGGCGTTCCGGCGCTTACGTTTCCGCAATTCGGCCGGCGGGAGTCGCCGGAGGTTCAGATTACGCTCGATCTGCCGGTGTTCGCGCTGTCCCTGGCGATCTTCGGCCCGGTCGTTACCGCGCTGCTGTCCTTCATTGCAAACACGATCGCCGTTGGAACCGGACGCCAATACAACGCGCGCGAACGTCTGCTTATTGCGGCCACGCGCGTACCGTTTTGGGTGATCGTTGCGGTGGTCATGGACGCGCTGCACGTACCGCTCACGCGCGGCGATGCGACCGGATTCGGCATTTATTTCGCGTTTAATTTTGCGTGGTCGTTTCTGTTCATCATCCTATGGTTCGATCCACTCACCAGCGTGCGTACCGGACGTCCCCTTCTATTGCTGTGGGCGCGCCATCTTCCCGATCTTACGCTTTGGGCGCTCTTCGGCGCGCAAATGATCTGGGGATATCTTGCAACGATCGTCTACGTTCGAGCGGGCGCACTCTATGGTTTGGTGTTGTTCGTGCCGATCGTACTGTTGGCGAAAGCGCTGCGCGCGCTCCATCAGGAACGGCTGAGCGCACATAGGATGTCGCTCGCGCGCGATGCCGTGTGGAACATGTTGCAAGCGCGCGATCCCGCAGCGCAAATTAATTCGATGTTATCTTCGGTACACAGCGATGCGCCTCAGGAAACGCTGCAAATCTACGCGGGAATGCGCAGTGAAGAGCGCCCGTCGCCACTGGCTTCCGTCGGGCCATGGCCGCATGACGATCGCACTCCGCTCGTGCGCCGCGCGCTCCTGGAACTGCACGCGTATAACAAAGATATGGTGACCGTGCGCGATGACGAAAGCGCCGTAACGGCGTACGGCATTCGCGCGGGACGTTTGCTCGGCTCGCTGGTCGTGCATCGTCCGCATAGCGCACCGGTTCGCGTTCAGCCCAAGCGGTACGCCGCAGTCGCCGAAGAGCTTGCGCCGTTACTGCGCGACGTACGTTCCGTTGTCGCGGCACGCGATGCAGCCTCCATTGATAGCCTCACCGGTTTACTCAACCGGCAAAGCATTCTGCGGGTTCTGCGGGAGCAGCTCATGCACGTCACACCTTCGTCGGGCTGCGGCGTGCTGCTGCTCGACGTCGATCATTTCAAAAGCGTGAACGATCAGCTCGGGCATTTAGCGGGTGATGAATGTTTACGCGTCATGGCGCAAACGATCGCGGCGAATATCCGGCCGGGCGATCGTGCGGGGCGATTAGGCGGCGAGGAATTCGTTGTCGTGATGAACGTGGCGGCTGCCTCGGCCGCTGCCGCAGCGGGTGAACGTTTGCGCACGGCCATCGAACAATCGGGTGCCCGTCATGCGGACGGATCGCCGGTGACCGCGTCGATCGGCGTTGCGGTTGCGAGCGTTGCCGATACGCCCGAGTCGCTGATCGATCGCGCCGACCGCGCGCTCTATCAAGCCAAACATTCCGGAAGAAACCGCGTGATCGAGATCAGCGCATAGCCATTTCGATCGCGGTGCGCGTCATCGCAAACACCGGACCGAGCACCGATCCCACAACCGAACCGATGCGTTCGATATAAAAAATTGCAAGCACGGTGACGAACAGCCACAAATGCTTTCTGATGAATGCGGTAGTGTAGGCCACCTGGAAGTTCCTCTCCCCATGTATATCGACAGTCACGCGCACATTCATGACAAAGCGTTTGCCGAAGACCGGCCGGCGGTCGTGGCCCGTATGCGCGAGGCTGGCGTCCATACGGCGCTCCTCGTGGGCTGCGACCTGGGCGACTCTGCGAGCGCCCTGGAGTCTGCGCGGGCCTTCGGCCTCTACGCAAGCGCCGGCATTCACCCCCATGAAGCCAAAGACGCGCCGGCAGATATCGAGGCGGCGCTTGAACCGCTCCTCGCGGACCCGCGGCTCCGCGCCATCGGCGAGACTGGGCTGGACTACTATTACAACCACAGTCCGCGCGAGACGCAGCAGCGCGTCATGCGCGAACAGATCGCGCTAGCGAAGCGCCGCGACCTGCCCCTGGTCTTTCACCACCGCGACGCGTACGACGACTTCACCGCTATTCTGCGGGAGGAGCTCGACGGCGCGCGAGGCGTCATTCACTGTTTTACGGGCGACGCGGAGCAGGCTCAAACGTACACGCGCGAGTTCGGGCTGTATCTTGGCATCGGTGGCGTCGTCACGTTCAAGAGCGCGCAGCCCATTCGCGATGCCGTTGCGGCCGTGGGGTTGGATCGCCTCATTCTGGAGACCGACTGTCCGTATCTGGCGCCGGTGCCTCACCGCGGTCAACGCAACGAACCCGCATATATTCCGACGATTGCGCAGCGCGTGGCCGAAATTCTGCACGAGCCGGTCGAGCGCGTCGCCGAAGTAACGAGCGCGAACACGCGCGCGTTATTCGGACTCTCTTAGCGTCACTTCGAATTTGTAACGGTAATTTCACCCTTCATCCACGGGTGATACGTGCAAACGTACTTGTATGTGCCGGCTTTTGTGAATGTATAGCTCCAAGACTTTCCTGCCGCGATGTCGCCTGAGTTGATGTTATCGTCGCTCGCGACAACGTTGTGTGTGGCGTCGTCATCGTTTGTAAAAACGACCTTTTGGCCGGCGTTTACCGATGCTGAGGCCGGGTCGAATGCGAAGCTTTTCATGTGGATCGTCACCGCAGACGCAGCAGCGGCCGAAGCATCGGAGCTCTGACTACGCGCCGGTGCAAAAACCAAAGCCGCACCCAATACGGCGCAAGGGAGCTCGACGTTCGTGCATCGTAGGCTTCAAACGTGAAAAATCAATAAACCCCGAACCTTGTCACCCCGGCACAACATCGGCAAGCGGCGCCGAGTGTGTCCAGTTGCGCTGGAAGTGCGCGTCGAGGCCGTGCACGACGGCGGTATTATCGGTGCGCAAACCCCAGTCGATCTGATCGCCGCCTTTTTCGATCGTCGTAGCGTTGGCAGAGCCCACCCATCCGCGCTTGCCATCAACGACCGCGAGTTTCTCGTCGAATGTGCCCACGCGGATTTCAACGCCTTGCTTTGCGAGCAAGTCGAGCGAGTGCCGCATTTTTGGTGACGATGCCATATCGCGCTTCGAGACCAATAGCCGGCAATGCACGCCTTCGGCCGAAAGTTTCTTCAGCGCGAAATACGCCTGCGGTGAGACGCCGAACGCCTCCGATTCCACTTCGACCTCGCGTGCACCCGAGGCGCTGTAGAGCAGGCGCGCCTGGCTGCGCACCGCATCCGCTTTATCCGTGGCGAAGAACCGTCCGCCAACGCCGTGACGGGAGAGCGCCGCGTCGGTGACGGCTCGCACGTCGCTGCGGAAATCGTCGCGGACGATGGTGTCGTATCCGTAGTCGGGCCAATTGCGGTCGTCCAGAAACGCCACGCCGTCTGCGACAATCGCCTTCATATGCAGCGGCGGGCCATCGGTTTTGTCCACGTCGACCAGCTGCGCGTCGGCGCCCAGCCGGCGTAGCGCCGTGATGACGTCCTTGTTAACTCGGAGCAGCGTGCCGTCGTCCTTATACGGGCTGCCGTCCAAACGTACGGTTACTTTTGCCCCACGCTGCGCGGCCTCCACGAGGGCTCGGCGCATCGCGCCCGGACGCAGCACATAGGCCGTCAACACGATGTTGCGGGAATGCCGCAGCGCGCTGAGGACGTCGTTTTGCGATACAAGCGAGACCATGCCGTTCTCTCGCGACAAAGGGAATGAACGACTAGACCCGGCGCGAAAGGCTTAACGAGTTCATGATGACCTCGGATAAAGGGACGTTCGTCCGCGAGATGTTCGCGCAGATCGCGCCGCGCTACGACACCGCCAACCGCCTTATCAGCGCCGGCTTAGATGAAGGCTGGCGCCGGCGCGCCATTGCGCTGCTGCGCCCGCCGCTGGGTGGCGAGATCGTCGACCTGTGTTGCGGCACGGGAGATATCGCGTTCCATCTGCTGCGCGGCGATCGCAGCCTGCGCGTGACCGGCGTGGATTTTTGCGAACCGATGCTCCTGCGAGCTCGCGAGCGCAACGCCCGCGGCCACGCGAATGCGACGTTCGTTGAAGGCGACGTGCAAGCGCTGCCATTTGCCGGCGCGTCGTTCGACGGCGCGATCATGGGCTTTGCGATGCGCAACGTCACGGACATCGACGCTACGCTGCGCGAGGTGCGGCGCATTCTGCGGCCCGGTGCGCGCTTCGTCAATCTCGACATGAGCAAAGCGCCGAACCGGCTGTGGAAAGCACTCTTCGACGTCTACTTCTACCGCATCGTCCCGATCGTCGGCGGCATTGTAGGCGGCTCACGCAAGGCATACACGTATCTGCCGAATTCGCTCACGCACCATCCTGACGCGCAGGCGCTTGCCGATCGCTTTGCTGCCGCGGGTTTCACGCAGTGCGGCTTCGAGCGGCTCATGGGTGGATCGATCGCGATCCATTACGGAACGGCGTAATGCTGGAGCAAGCACGCTCGCGTTCCGACGCCGATCTTTACGCGCTGGTTGAGGAATTTTTCCGGTCAGAATTCACGACCGACAATCCTCTCATCACCGAAGCGGTTCGCCGGATGCTGGCGGCGGGCGGCAAACGCTTGCGTCCACGCATGACGCTGCTTGCCGCTGAAGCCGGCGGATCGCAGGCGGCCAAACACTTACATTTAGCAGCGTACATGGAACTGATCCATGTCGCTACGCTGATCCACGACGACGTGGTCGATCACGCGGAAACGCGGCGCGGCGTGAACGCAACGGCCGTTGACTATGGCAATCGGATAAGCGTGCTCGCCGGCGATTATCTGTTCGCGTGGATCTTCAAGAACGTCACCGCGCAGTATCCAGCGCCGGTGCCGAACATTTTGTCGGCAACGCTGGCCGACATCTGCGACGGCGAGGTGTTGCAGTTGCGCGCGCTCGGCAATCTGGATCTGCCGCTGGCCGCGTATATTGAGATTGTGATGAAGAAAACGGCCTCGCTCTTTGCCGCGTCCGCCGAATGCGGCGCGATCATGGGCGGCGGCTCGGCGCGCACCATCAAAGCGATGCGCGATTTTGGTCTCTACTATGGCATCGCGTTCCAGATGAAGGACGATCTGCTGGATATGACCGCCGACGCTGCCACCCTAGGCAAGCCCGTGGGCAACGACCTGCGCGAACGCAAAATGACGATCCCATTAATTCTGGCGCTTGGGAAAGGCGGCGATGCAGCGCGCGGCATCGTTCGCGCGTATTATGAAGAGGACGGCGACGCGTCACCCGCGCCGGTGATCGAAGCGGTCGCGCAGTACGGTGGCCTGGATGCAACGCGCGCACAGATCGCGCAGTATGCCCATCGCGCCGTGCAATCGATCGCCGCGCTCGAACCCAGCGCCGCCAAGAGCGAATTACAACGCCTTGCCGGCGAACTAACGGAAGGATAACACGATGGTTCTTCACCCGATTCTGGCGCTTTGGGACAGTCCGATGGTCATCGGCATTGTCGTGATCGCCGCGGTCGTGCTGTTCGGCGCCGACAGGCTGCCGAAGCTCGCACGCAGCGCAGGCCAAGCGCGCAAAGAGTTCATGCAAGGTCAGGCTGAAGCCGACATCGCGGCAGAAAAAGCGCGCGAAGAAGCGCGCCTGCGCGCCCAGCGCAAGACTGAAGATCCGATGAACGAGGTTTCGATGAACAACGCCGTGGGTGTTGGCGAAAACATTCCGCCTCCGACGCCGGATAAAGGGACGCAGGGCAGTTAAGACCGCGTTGCCCCCGGTGGACGAACACTGGGACCAAAAGGAGATGAGCTTTACGGAGCACCTTCGGGAGCTCCGTAAACGTCTGCTGATCTCGATTGTTACCGTCATTGCGCTCTCCGTCGTGATGTTCGTGCCGATGCCGTACATCATCGACTTCCTGAAAGCGCGCTATTTCGGCAATATCGCTTTGCATGCGTTCGGTCCGGCCGACGTCGTGTTTGCCGAAGTGAAGTTTTCCATTTACGGCGGCATCGTGCTGGGCTTGCCGGTGCTGCTGTACCAAATGTGGATGTTCATCGTGCCGGCATTTCATCCGCGCACGCGGCGGCTGGTGTACGCATACGTTGCACCGTCATTTTTTCTAGCGATTGCGGGTATTGCATTCGCGCATTTCCTCGTGTTGCCGCGCGTGGTCGGATCGCTTCTGGGAATCACCTCGCATGTCGCAACGCCAACGTTCGGTGTGGAATCGACGCTCAATTTCGTTCTGCTGATCATGCTCGCGTTTGCGCTGATTTTCCAAACTCCGGTGATCATGATCGCGCTGGCGCGCATCGGCATTATCAACTCGAAGTTTCTCAAGAAAAATCGCCGGTATTTCGCCTTCGGCTTTTTGGTGTTCGGCGGCGTTGTTTCGCCGGATGGAAACCCGATGACCATGGCCCTTATGGCGCTGCCGATGTATGCGCTGTATGAGATCAGCCTGTGGGTCATCGTCGTGCTAGAGAAGTCGTGGCGCGCTCAGAGCCTCGCGGCGTAAGCTGCGCCCACAGCCGATGACCGCCGCCGCCCGCTACTACGACGACTTCCTGCGCACGTTCAGCAACGTACTGTTTGCCGTGTGCCTGCTGCTGGTATGGGCGGCTTTCACGCTGCTCGGCGTCGTCGTCGCGCAAGGCAAAGATCCGTCCGAATACTTTGCCGCCTATCCGGACGCGTTCGCCCGGCTGATCCTGCGGATGAATATCGACAACATTTATCACACGCCGTACTACGTCGGCATCATCGGTTTGATTCTGGTTTCGCTGACGGTGTGCACTTTCAAGCGTGTCATTCCCGCTCGCCTTCCGGTGCTGCGTCCGCTGAAGATCGATAAGATTCCACTCAACGCGAGCATTGAAGTGCCGGGCGATACGGCAAGCGTACGCGCGAAGCTTGAAGCGTTTTTTGCAAAGCGCGGGTGGCAAGTGCGCGAGCGCACGTTCGATGGTGCGGAATGGACGTTCGCGGATAAACATAATTGGGCTCGGCGCGGCGTACTCGTCGCGCACATCGGCTTCGTCATCATTGCAGCAGGCACAACGATTTATTGGGCGAGCGGATACGACGGTGAAATGCCGGTGCTGGTCGGGCAAAGTGTGGCAGTGCCGCACTCGCATTCGTCGCTGCGTTTAAACGATTTCCGCTACGCCGTCAAACCCATCATGACCAAGAGCGGCATGGTGTACCAGCCGATCGATTACGTTTCGAACGTCACGATCTCCGACGATCGGGGACACACACGCAACCAAACGATCCGCGTGAATCAGCCGATCGATATTGGAGGCGCACTCTTTTACCAATCCAGTTACGGATTCGCCGTGCGTTTCGACGTCACGCATGCCGGCGTTCGGGATGCGGCGCTTTCGTCACGCACGTATCTGCTCGGCGAATCGATGACCTTGCCGGGATCGCAGCGCGACGTGCAATTCGCGCAGTTCGTCCCCACGGTCGATCCGCAAACCGGCGAGCCGTCGGCCGATCCGCGTGTGAACAATCCCGCCGTCGCGCTGCAAGTTTCGGACAACGGTCAAACCGCCGGCGCAGCGCTCGTTCCCATGAAGACGTGGATCGACGCCGGCGACGGTTGGCGCATTACGCCGCGACAGTACGTGCTCGTGAGCGGCTTGCAATACCGTCACGATCCGGGCGCGGTGCTGGTCGGCATCGGCGCGTTCGTGCTGCTGGCAGGCCTGGTAATTTCCTTTTACTTCTTGCCGGCGCGCTTGTACGCTACCGTGACGCATACAGGAACGTCGGCTGTCGTCGGGCTCGCCGCGACGACGGTAAAAGGTTACGATATCTTCGAGAGGCAGTTCGGCGAACTGATCGCCGAATTGCGGGGAGCGATTGCGACATGACCCACCAACCGTTACCGCTTGACGCGGTGCTGCTCATCATCGCGATCGGCGCGTATGTCGTCGCCGCGCTGGCTCTTACGGTGTACTTCTTCTCGCGCGAGGAATGGCTCAAGCATCTGGGTGTGCCGCTGGCAATCGCGGGCTGCGTTGCGCAGTTCGCGCAGCTCATCGCACGCTACGAAATCACGCACATCTGGCCGCTGCTCAACCTCTACGGATCCCTCTCACTCTTTGCGGCGCTTTCCGTTGCCATCTTCATCGGTTTTGCGTTCAAGTACGATCTGTGGTTTGCCGGCGGGCTGGTCCTCACGCTCGCTGCCGGATTTCTGGCGTACGGCGCAACGTGGAACGAAGGCACGCTTCCGGCTGTGCCGTCGCTGCAATCGTATTGGGCGAAGATTCACGTGCCGCTCGTCGTCTCGTCGTACTCCGCCTTCATGGTCGCCTTCTCGATCAGCGTTGTGTACTTAATCAAGCATTACGCCGAAGAATCGCGCGGCGGCAGAAAGTTCACGTTCGCGGGTGCGGCAGCGGACATTGGCGGCGGCTCGGTGCGCAATGCAATGACGTTCCAAGCTGCCTCGCCGGCCGCCGAGCCGATGACCACGCCGAACCTCCAGTCGACCGCAGCCGCGGGCGATGTCGTCGCGCAGTGGCTTGCGACAATTCCCAGCTTGGCGCAGCTCGACATTCTCATCTACCGCGCCGTCGCAGTCGGCTTGCCGCTTTTGACGCTGGGCATCATCACCGGCGCAATGTGGGCGCACGAAGCGTGGGGCGCCTACTGGCAGTGGGATCCCAAGGAAACGGCGGCACTCTTTTCCTGGATCGTCTTTGCAATCTACATGCATCTGCACACGCGGCGCGAGTGGCGTGGTGTGCGCAGCGCGTGGCTGGCAGCCATCGGCTTTCTGACGATTCTCTTCTGCTACTTTGGTGTGAACATCTGGATTAGCGGACTGCACAGCTACAAACTGTAGCGGCCGGGCGGCATACGGCCGCTTACGTTTAGATGAAGGTAGGTGCCCCGGGGCAGAGGGCAGTCGTAGAATGTGTTAAAACACTCGGTTTTTCGCAGCCGCTACCCGGAGAGCACATTTGGCAACGCACAGGCATCCCGGCGCAGATCAGCCGGCGCCCCCGGATCGCACGGGCCACCCGCCGATTCACAGCGCCTACGACGAGCCCGAATCTCACGAAGAGCTCACGCGACGCAAGTTTATGGCGGGATTCACGCTCGCGATCGGCGGCGTGATCGGTTTGGGGCTCGCCATTCCGATTTTAGGATCGCTCGCGCCCGACACCGGCGCCGGCGGCGCAACGTGGACGCCGCTCGATCCGAAGGGCTGGTCGGATTTGCAAACCGCTACCGACAAGGCGGTGCAGATCAGCATCAACTTGCGCAGCAAAGATGCGTACTTGCCGACGCAAGCAGAACCTGAAACCGTTTGGGGCATCAAAGTCAAAGACATCTCGAAGTTCAAGATGGAGCGCACCGACCTGTTCACTAAGGACGGGAAGGACGAGCTCAAATACCAGATCGTGAACATGGGCTTCGTGCTTTTCAGCCCAATTTGTCCGCACCTGGGTTGCCACTACAATTACGATTCCGCGAATAATAAATTTGCGTGCCCGTGCCACGGGTCGCAATTCAATTACGACGGCTCGCACATCGCAGGGCCGGCTGCGCGCGGACTCGATCCGTTGCCGCTGCGTGAAGCCAGCGGCAAAGCGGAAGTGGAATGGATCCGCTATAAGCCGACTGTTCCCGATCGCATCGTCGTCTCGTACACGAATTAGAGGAACGTACACAGATGCTAAATTGGATCGAGCGCCGCACCGGCTTCGTCAGTATGACGCTGGACTTCCTCAAGGAAGATATTCCGGGCGGTGCGAGCTATTGGTACGTGTTCGGCAGCGCGACGCTGTTCTGCATGATTCTGCAAATCGCGACCGGCATTTTCCTCACGTTCTTCTACGCGCCGTCCGCCATGACCGCATGGGAATCCACGCGGTCGATGTACATGCATCCGTTCCAGCATTTCGTGCTGAGCGTGCATTACTGGGGCGCATCGGCGATGATCGCGCTGCTGTTCTTGCACATGCTGCAAGTACTGATTTGGGGCGCGTACAAATCGCCGCGCGAACTGCAGTGGATCGTCGGCGTGCTGCTGTTGCTTGTTACGATGATCCTAGGCCTGACCGGCTATCTGCTGCCGTGGGATATGGACGCGTACTTTGCATCGCAGGTCGCGATCAA
>CAZERJ010000064.1:0-17242 GCA_964514445.1 uncultured bacterium
TTGACCGTCGGTCATTTAGCAAACGACTGGTTTCAGCCACTCACCCACCTCTCCAGGTGTACCAAGGCGACTCGCCACTATACCACGCCTACCGGGGCGGCGCCTGCGGACCGGGTGCAAGAGGTTCGTCAACCACCTCCGGTGTCACCACATCTTTACGCGTTCTCGTACGCCCCAGTAACGCATCCACGCCGGCGACGCGCCCCGCCGGCACAACCAGAAACATGAGCGAGAGAATGAAGGCAGCCGCGTCCAGCGACCCAACGTTGGTCCAGCTTCCGAAACCGCCGTTGTTCGTGAAATAGTTCAATGCTAAGAAGCATCCGACGAGTCCCGCAAATCGCGTGAACACCCCAAGCACGAGTGCGCAGCCGACCAGCACTTCACCCAGCCGCACCAGTTCCGCAAACAAGTTGAGGTTCGGCGCCACAACGTTCATCAGGAATGCGTGATACAAACCATGATGCGTTTGCAATCCCTTTTGCACGGCCATCGTCATGAAACCATTCGGCGGCATGAACATCTCGGAGTTCAAGAATTTCGGCACGCCGTGCGAGAGCCAAAATATGCCGGTATAAATGCGTAAAAACGTAAACCACCCGGCGTACGTCCAGTGTGACGGCATCCTCATGATGATAAAACTCCCTTCTTCGCCAGGTCTGCGACGATGTGCGCGATCCGCTGCGCCGCATCCGGTTTGGCAAGCGTTGCCATCGACTCCCGCATGCGATCGCGCTTAACGCGATCGCTCAGCAACGTACGCATGACTCTGGCTAAATCCGACGCATCGCGCGCGCGGACCGCGGCACCGTGCCGCACCAGATGCTGCGTGTTCCGTTCTTCCTGACCGGGCAGCGGTTTAAACAGCACCATCGGCAATCGCGCTGCAAGCGCTTCTGCGCTGGTCAGGCCTCCGGGTTTACTGATGAGGACGTCGGCGGCATGCATGTAGTCGTAGACGTTTTCTACGAAGCGCACCACTCGTACGGGATAGCCCACGCCGGCCGCACAATCGATAACGCGCTGTTCAGCGCGTGCGCTTCGTCCCACGATGGCAACCGCGCATACAGGCTGGTCGAGCGCGTCGAGCGCCTTCAGCATCGCGCTGAGCGGGCCTATGCCTAAGCCGCCGCCCATGAGCAGTACGACATTGCCGTCGGGGGGAAGCCCAAGCCGCTCGCGTACATCGCGTGGATCCTGCGGAACTACGCCGAATGCTGCGCGCACCGGAATGCCGGTGATGTGAATGCGCTCGGCGCGAACGCCCCGCGCCGACAGTGCGGAACGCATCGACGGTGTGGCTACTGCGTACGCCGCTGTTTCATCGTTCGCCCAATATGCGTGCACCGCAAAATCGGTGACGACGCCGGCGACCGGCGGCGCATCGTCAAATTGACGCCGGTATTCCGCCATTACGCCGCACGGAAACGCGTGCGTGCAGACGACCACGTCGGGGCGTTCGCGCAGCATGAGTTCGCGTAGATTGTTTGCGGTGAATTGATGCACCCAAGCGCGAAATGGTCCGACTTGCGTGGCGCGTTCTGCGCGCGTGTAGAGATAGCGGTACATCTGCGGAATGGTTTTGACCATGCCCAAGTAGCCGTTCGACACAACGCTCGAGACTACGAACGCGGCGTATTTGTACGAATTGACGACTCGCGATTGCGTACCGGGATAATGTTGTTCCAGTGCTTCGCGCACCGCATTGGCGGCCGCGGTGTGGCCGACGCCCACGTCGGCCGAGAGAAAGAGCGCGCGGATTACTCGGCGGACTCCTCGCCGCCCGATTCCTCGGCGAGCACGAAGAAATCGTCGAGAATCTCTTGCGCGAGGTCGTCATCTTCCAGCAAGTTGCCCTGCGCGTCCGTTACGACGAATTCATCCTCGGTTTCGGAATACAGCACGGCAAACGTGTGGTTCTCGTCGTCTTCAACCAAGCCGACGACTTCAAACTCAATCTGCTTATTGTCGTTAGTTTGTATGACCAGCACGTCGCGCAGTTCTAGCGTTTGAGGTTTCTCGTTGTCCGTTCCGCCGTTCGTAGACATTGCGATCTCCTATTTCAGATACTTGGCGACGTTGGCGTTTTGCTCTTCAAGGGTCTTTGCGAACACATGGTGCCCATTTCCCTTGTAGACGTAGTACAAATATGGCGAGGGCCTCGGATTGAACGCCGCCATGAGCGAGGGGCGGCCCGGGTTGGCGATCGGTGTCGGCGGCAGGCCCGCGTGCAAGTAGGTGTTATACGGCGAGTTGATCTTCAGGTCCGCGTACGTGATAACGGAATGGTGCTGCGGAAGCGCATATTCGATCGTGGCGTCTACTTCCAGCGGCATACCGAGCCGCAGGCGGTTGTAGTACACGCCGGCCATGAGCGGCCGCTCGTCGTCGGCCTTCGCTTCACGTTCCACGAGCGAGGCCAGCGTCACAACCTGCGGCACGGTCAGTCCGTGTTGGCGTGCTTTTTGCGCAGCGTCCGCGGGAAGCTGTTTGAGGAATTCGCTCGTAAGGATGTGCTCGACCGATGCCGGCGTCGCACCGAGCGGCACCAGATACGTACTGGGAAACAGGAAGCCCTCGAGATTTTTCGTCCGCGCTCCATCGACCACGATGCTATCGTGCAGGAACGCGTTTTCGTATGCATCCGCTGCGCCAAGACCCGCGGACGACAGCCTTCCGGCAATCTCGGCGGCGGTAAAACCTTCGGGAACGGTGAGCCACTTTGCGATCTGCGCGCCGCCGCTTTGCAGCTGCTGTAACACTTCGGCAGGCGTTTCGCGCGGACCGAAACGGAATTCGCCTGCGTGAACGTCCGTGTCGGCATGTTTGAGTTTTGCGTACGCGCGAAACACCGTCGAATTACCGATCACGCCTGCGCCGGCGAGCTGCTGCGTGACGTCGCGAAACGTTGCGCCGCGTGGGATAACGATACTGACGGCCGTTGACGGATGCGAGCGATCGCCGAAAATGGAGTATAACACCCACACGACGAACGCTGCCGCGATGAGCAACAACGCCGTAACGATCAGACTAACGGCGCGCAAGATATGATTCCAGAATAAGTGCCGCTGCGAGCTTGTCGACAACGGTCTTGCGTTTGTCGCGCCGCATGTCCGCAGCGATGAGCGTTTTGGTAGCTTGCGCTGTCGTCATGCGCTCGTCGACACGCACGATTTTGCCCGAATACACGCGCTGAAGCTGCTCGACAAAGCGGTCGATCTTCTCTGCTGCAATGCCGCGCTCGCCGGAAAGCGTGACGGGATCGCCGACAACCACCTCGCCGGCGCTGTAATCGGCGATGATCTGCACGATTCGCTGAAGATCGTCTTTGAGTGCGGTGCGTTCGATAACGGTCACCGGAAGCGCAAACGTGCCACTCGGATCGGAAACGGCAACGCCGATGCGTTTGGAGCCGACGTCGAGCGCGAGTACCGTCATTGCGGGGTGGTTTGTACGAAAAGCAGCGCGTGGGTTCCCGCTTTGGGGCGGCGGCCGAGGTGATCGTTGACCAAGGTTTCTACTGCTTGCGCCGCTGTGCGCGTTGCGCGATGCTCGGGCCTAACGCTGCCGCGGCGCGCAGCTCCAAGACCGCGGACGTTTTGCATATCTTCCACGCTTAGCACGAGCGGATCGCGCCAGGCCACCGCACATTCTTCGCCTGCAAAGCCGTTTTGCTCCCGGTCGAGCCACGCGCTTTTTCCTTCCAGCGAAGCACCGCAACGAATGCACGAATCGAACGGCGGTGCAAGCCCGAGTGCATCGAGCAGCCGCAATGAAAAGCGCGGCAACAGGGCAAGCGGATCGTCACTGCGGCCGATCGCGCCCAGCGCGCCCGTGAGGAGTTCGTAGATTTCGGGCAACGGCAAGTCGGGTTCACAAAAGCCGTCGATCAGTTCGATGACGATGTTCGCCGCAGCGAACCGTTCCGGCGGAGCAACAAGATGTTGCCAGTGCGCCTGCTCGATATCGGCGGACACGACGACATCCAGATTGCGTCCGCGATGCATCGTGAGCGCAACTTCGTTCGCGAATTCCAGCCGCCCGGCGAGCGCGCTTTTCGTGCGCCGAACGCCTTTTGCAATGGCGTCCATCTTTCCGCGCTCCGTGCTGAATAGCGTGAGAATCCGATCCGCTTCGCTATACGTGCGCCCGCGCAGCACAACCGCCGATGTTTTATACGCGCGCGCCGGCGCGCTCATTGCAGTGCTTTCGGCCCGAACGCTCCCGGCAAGAGCTCGTCCAGCGTCCAGCTAACGACGCCCGCGGGCGAAGTGCAATGGATTTGCATGCTGGGATTGAACTCGCTCAAAAATTGACGGCACGCGCCGCACGGCGTGATGCTCACGCCATCCGGGCCGGCAACATAAATCTCCGCGAAATCCCGGTTGCCTGCAGAAATTGCCTGCACCACGGCACTGCGTTCGGCGCAGATCGATAGCCCGAAGCTCGCATTCTCGACGTTCACACCGCCGAACGTTTTCCCATCGGCCGTCACGAGCACCGCCCCAACCGGAAATCCGGAATATGGCGCGTACGCGCGCGATTGAAATTGCTTTGCGAGCGTGATGTTATCGCTATTCGCCAAGCTGCGGCGCTTCTTGCTCGGGCAGCAGCGAACGGCCGTTGCGCGAAATGCGCACGGAAAGAATGCGGCGCCCGCGCATGCGTTCAACCCGCAGCCGTGTGTGATCGTCGCCTTCGATTTCGTCCCCTTCGTTCGGCAGGCGCCCGAACAGGCCCATCGTGTAGCCGCCGATCGTTTCAAATTCTTCGTGCGGAAGATGCGTGCCGAGTTTCGCGTTCACGTCTTCAATATTCACACCGGAATCCGCAACAGCTTCGTTGTCGCTGATGATGCGCAGCGGTTCTTCTTCGCCTTCATCGTGCTCGTCACGGATTTCACCCACGATTTCCTCGAGCAAATCTTCCATCGTGACAACGCCGGCCGTTCCGCCGTACTCGTCGACCACGATCGCCATCGTAAACTTGTCGCGCTGCATCTCGCGCAAAAGTTCGGCGATCTTCTTATTCTCCGGTACGTGGACCGCCGGGCGCATCAACCGGCGCAGCGGTGTGGAACTGAGCGATCCGTCGGCCAGTGCGATCAGCAGTTCGCGATCGTGCACCACGCCGACGATGTCGTCTTTACTCTCTTCGTACACCGGCAGCTTCGAGTAGCCTTCGGCGATGACGATATCGAGCGCCTTGCGTCCGGAATCCGCGATCGATACGGCAACAACATTCGGACGCGGCGTCATGACTTCACGCACAATCGTGTCGCCGAATTCGATCACCGAATGGATCATCTCGCGCTCTTGTTCTTCGAGCACATTTTGTTCCGCGCCGACGTTGACCAGCGTGCGGATATCTTCTTCCGTAACGAAGAGCTGCTGCGCGTGCTTGATTCCGAACGGCCGCACGATCAGGTTCGTTAGGAACATGAAGAAATGAACCAGCGGGGTCAGCAGCCACGCAACGCGGCCCATCGCCGGCGCCAAACGCAGCGCCCACCGCTCCGTATCGCTCACCGCGACCGTCTTCGGAAGAATCTCACCGAAGAGCAGCAGCACGAACGTCATTACTATAGTGGAGAGAATGGCGGCGTTCGGCAGTCCCGCTTTAATAAAGAGGTACGTCGCCAGCGAATCCGCCGCCAGCAACACGATCGTGTTCCCGATCAGAATCGAGGTCAAAAAGCGGTTGCGGTCCTCCGTGAGCCGCAGCACGGACCGGGCGCTCTTGATGCCGCGCTCCACCATCGTGCGAGCGCGCAGGCGAGAAACGCCCACCAGCGCGGCCTCGGAGGCAGCAAAAAACGCCGCGAGCGCAACTAGCACGATCAGCGCGGCGATTTCGTAGCCGGAGAGCATGTGAGGGGCGGGCTGACTACTTAGCGGTTCCAATGACGCAGGCATTATAACATAAGGTGTCCGCGGACCAATACGTAGACCAGCAGCGCCGAGAGCATCCCGATGATGGCGCCGAACACCGCCTCAATGGTCGAGTGAATGCCCGCTTCCACGCGGCTTTGCCCGACAAGCAGGGCCATAAAGAACGCAAGTACCGCCACAATCGGCCGCTGGAAGATGAGCGAGAGCCCGGTTGCCGCGGCAAAGCCGAGCGCGGTGTGGGCGGACGCCAGCCCGCCTTGAAGCAACGAGCGGCTGTCACCCCACGCCTTCACGAACAGGGTCGCGATCAGCGCAATCGTCAGCATCACCAGCAGCACGTTGGCCGGGACCTGCGCCAGCTCGCGGTAGACGGTCGTACCGCCCTGTTGAATGCCTTGGTAGAACGCCAAATACGCGACGAACAACGCCCCGACCGTCGCGACGAAGACCGCACCCGCGGCCGCGTCCTTCGCCTTCTTTGCCAGCGGATGATGCAGTTCGATCATGAGGTCGACCACGGATTCCACTGCGGTATTGACGAGCTCCAGCGCCAGCACGAGCGCAATCGCCAAAACGACCTCGATGACGTACGCGCGTTCCAGGCGCAAAAGCAGCGTTGCCAGAATGGCCAGCGCCGCCAGCACCAACTGTACGCGAAAATTCGGCTGCGTGCGTACCGCATACACGATGCCTGCGAGCGCATAGTGAAACGAGCTCCAGAATTTGCTCTCGTTGATGGGAACGAAGCGTTTAGGTTCGCGCATCGTCGTACGGCCACGGCATCGCGATAGCTTCAGCAAGCCGCCGCTCCTGTGCCTCCATGATCGCTCGTTCTCCCGGCTCCTCGTGATCGTGGCCGAGGATGTGCAGCAGCCCGTGGATCAGCAGCCGGTAGATCTCCCGCTGCAACGGTGCGTCGTAGTCCGCGGCTTGACGCAGCGCGGTGTCGATGCTGATGACGACATCGCCCAGCAGGCGCTCGGGATCGCCGGGCGCAGGCTCCAGCGGAAAGCTCAACACGTCCGTAGGCTTGTCTTTGCCGCGGTGCTCGCGGTTGATCTGCGCGATCCGCTTGTCGTCGACGAGGGAAATGGAAAGCGAGGAGTGTTCCTCTCCGGCTGCGCGCAGTAACTCGCGCGCGACGCGCTTGAGCTCACGCGCATCGACACCGCTGCCGCGAACCGCATTGTGATAATGGATCACTGAGCGTACGCGTGAACGATCTTCGATACGAGAGGATGCCGCACGACGTCCGTTTCATCCATGTGCACGACGCCGATGTCTTCGAGCGATGCAAAGCGCCGTGCGGCATCGGGTAATCCGCTCTCGACGCCGCGCGGCAGATCGATCTGCGTGATGTCGCCGTTGACGATCATCTTCGAACCCGAACCCAGGCGAGTGAGAAACATCTTGAGCTGCTCGCGCGTGGCGTTCTGCGCTTCGTCGCAAATCACGAATGCATCCGAGAGCGTGCGTCCGCGCATGTATGCCAGCGGCGCAACTTCAATGACACCGCGCTCCAGATACCGTTCGACCATCGAATCATCCAGCAGTTCGCGCAGCGCATCATAGAGCGGGCGCAAATACGGATCGACTTTTTCTTTCATGTCGCCGGGCAAGAACCCGAGCTTCTCACCGGCTTCGACTGCCGGACGTGAGAGAATCACTCGCGCAACGTCGTGCGCACGCAGTGCGCGCACCGCCATCACAACGGCAAGAAACGTCTTTCCGGTTCCTGCGGGGCCGATACCGAACGTTAGGGTGTTCTTGCTAATCGATTCCACAAACGCGCGCTGGCCTGCCGTTTTTGGGCGGATCTCCCGGCCGCGGCTGCTGCGATAGAGCGTTTGCGGAAGCGAGCGGCGTTCGTCGCCGCCACGCACGTCGGATGCCGCAAGGCGCACATCGTCGGGTGTCACGTGCGCTCCCGCAACTGCGGCGGCAAGCATACGATCCAAAACCGCCTTCGCGGTTTCGACGGCGGTCCGGTCGCCATGTACGACGAGTGTGTTGCCGTTAACGTGAAGCGAAACGGAGAGCGCTTTTTCGAGCGCCGACAAATTTTGGTCGAATTTTCCGAAGAGTCGAAAATGATCGTTTAGCGCTGCGAGGTCGATGGCTCGTTCGGCGGCTGATTCCAGGAATAGTCCTCCCGCAAAGCCACCGGGGGCGCCAGCAACTCGGCGGCCACGATGGCTTGCAGTACAGTGTTCCCATTCGCAAGCAACCCCTTCAACGGGTTCGCTTTATCGCCCATGGCTACGACTTGGCGGCCGGTGCCGGCGGCTGGCTGCCGTTCTCGGCAATGTTCGACGAAATCGACGACCGCATTTCGGAATCGGATTGAATGTTCTTCATTCGATAGTAATCCATCACACCGAGATTTCCGTTACGGAACGCTTCGGCGATCGCCATCGGCACGGCAGCCTCTGCCTCCACCACTTTCGCGCGCATCGCTTGCGTTTCGGCTTTCTGCTCTTGCTCGGCGGCCATTGCCGCATACTGCCGCTCCGACGCCTTGGCCTGCGCAATGCGGCGATCCGCTTCGGCCTGCGATGTCTGCAGTTCCGCGCCGATGTTCTTCCCGACGTCGACGTCCGCGATGTCGATGGAAACGATCTCGAACGCAGTACCGGCGTCTAAACCTTTGGCGAGCACGGTTTTGCTGATGCGATCCGGGTACTCGAGCACTTCTTTGTGATCGACGGCCGCACCGACCGCGGAAACGACGCCTTCGCCGACACGCGCCACGATCGTCGGTTCGCCCGCACCACCTACGTAGCGATCCAAATTACTGCGCACGGTGATTCGCGCTTTCACGTTGAGTTGAATACCGTTCTGCGCGACGCCCTGGAAGACGGGCGTTTCAATCACTTTTGGGTTGACTGATGTTTGCAGTGCTTCGAGCACGTTGCGTCCGGCAAGGTCGATTGCGGCCGCGCGCTGCCATTCCAGCGGAATCTGCGCGCGCTGCGCGGCGATCATAGCCAGTACCACATTCTCGACATTACCGCCGGCAAGATAATGTGACTGCATCTGATCGATGCTCAGCGGCAACCCGGCTTTGCGCGCGCGCACGAGATTGTTGACGATAATGCTCGGCGGAATGCCGATGATGCGCATGCGAATGAGCGCACCGATTGAAAGCGGGACGCCGGCCGCAACCGTTCTGAACCAGAGCCCTAGTGGAAAGTAGTATAGGAAAATTAAAAAAAGAGCAACGGCGACGAAGATCAGGAAAACGAAACCGAAGGTAACAACAGGCACGGTTTACTCCTTGCCCGCAGGCAGCTGCAAAGGTTCGACAAACACGCGGGCACCTTCCACGCGCGTCACTTTGATCGGCGCGCCGGCCGGAATGAATTCGCCTTGCGTGAGCACGTCAACGCGTGAAGCGCCGATCTGCGCAACGCCGGCAGGTCGCAAGAACGAGAGCGCCGTTCCATGCATGCCGCGCAGCGAGCTGTAATCCGTACTCGTTACGTAATCCGCGCCTTGCGCGCCGGCGAACGTCAGTTTTTTCAGCCATGCGTTTTCGGGAACCGCGCGCGTAGCGAAATAGAAGAGGATGACCGTCGCGACGATGGCGCTGGCGACGGTTTGCATGGCGACGAAAAACGCCGCAGCGCCGATCGGGCCAAACGCGAGCAGCATTGCACCAAGCAAAACGATCGCGCCGAAAATGCCGGGCAGTCCGTGACCCGGGACAACGTGCAGTTCATAGACGATCAGCAGCACGCCTATAAGCGCCAGTACGACGACCCATCCGCCGGCCGAGTGAACGGCGATGTGCGCTGCGAAGAATATCACGAGCGCGACGATGCCGAGAACACCGGAGACGCCGCTGAGCGTTTGCATTTCCAGCAGCAACCCTAAGAGGCCGACAGTCAAAAGCAGCCCGCTTGCCAAAGGCGTGGTTAGCTCGTGCAGGGTGTCCATGCTCAAAGCTACTGTTCTTTAAGAGGAAAGTTACGGCCTGGACGGGTCGTCCACGAGCGGCGCCATGGTTCGATACCTCACCATGACACGAAGTTAAAGCGCCGCGGAAAGCTCCTCGGCGACCACTTGGCGCACCAGATTGCCGTCGGCTAAGCCCTTGAGCTGCGGCATGACGCCTTTCATCACGGAGCCTTGGTCGCGTTTACCTTCCGGGAGTTCGGCGATGACGGCGCGCACCAGCGTGCGAATCTCGTCTGCCGACTTCTGGGCGGGCAGGTACTTCTGCAGGATGTCCCGTTCGGCGGCTTCTTTTTCCGCCAAATCTTGGCGGCCGGCTTTGACGTACTCCGCAAATGCATCGTTGCGCTGTTTGACCTGTTTGCGCACGACGTCGAGTTCATCCGCCTCGGAGAGTTCCGCGCCGGCTTCGGTTCGCTTATATGTGAAACCAGAAAGGGCCGACCGCAGTGTGTCGACCCTGAGTTGATCTCGCGCCTTCATCGCCTCTTTGAGGTCGGCGGCGATTGTATCTTTGAGCTGCGCCATTAAGCGCGGCGTTTGCGTGCGGCGGCCGACTTCCTTTTGCGGCGGACGCTGGGTTTCTCGTAATGCTCGTGCTTGCGCGCTTCAGCCAAAACACCGGCCTTTTGGGTGGCTTTTTTGAAACGGCGCAGCGCGCTCTCAATCGACTCGCCAGGAGCTACGCGTACTTCCATTCTTTGATGACACCCCCTTACAGGCCACGGCTTGGCGTGGAAAATTTCGAGGCCTATAAGCCCCGATTGCCCACAATACCACACTCTTCGTTAAGAGGCAAGGAAAAGAAAGCGCCCCGGCTCCACACCGGGGCGCTTGGTGCAGCGAGGACAGGCTCGATTCTTTAGAAAGCGCCGGTCCCGTTCGGCGAACCTAGACCGGTGGGGCCATCCCAGCCCACTGCGGCGTTGCAGAGATTATTACCGCAGGTTTCCGTATATGCGCCGTATTGCGTCACATCGTGCAGCGAGCTCGTGTGAGCATAGGCAAAGCCCAATCCCGCCGTCGATCCATTTCCGGCGAGCGCGTAGACGGATGCTAGGATCGGTGAAGCAACGCTCGTGCCGCCGAACACCAGCCATCCACTTGAGCCGTGGTATGCATAGCTGTCGTAGACCGACACGCCCGTGTTCGGATTTGCGTCCGCGGACACGTCAGCGACGGCGCGTTTGCCGCAAACCGACGTGATTTGCGAGATAGCCTGGAAGGACGGCTGCGCCTCGTACGCGCTGCATCCACTGCCTGCGCCCGACGTGCTCGAGTTTTCCCATGCCGTTTCATGATCGTATCCGCCGGTGCTGTTCAGATACAGCGACGTACCGCCGGCGGCCGTCACGTACGGTGACGATGCCGGATACTCGACGCCGTAGCCGCCGTCGCCGGAGCTCACGACAACTTGAATGCCCGGGTGATTGTAATACGAGTCGTACGACGTCTCGCCGGAGCTTTCGCTGCCGCCATAGCTGTTGCTGATGACGTTCGCGCCGAGTTTCGCTGCGGCGTTCACCGCTGCGCCCAGGTTTGCATAGCTTGCACTGCTGCCTTCAGCGAGAATGATGCTGCAGTTCGGGCAGACCGCACTGACCATGTCCAGGTCGAGCGAAATTTCTTGCGACCAGCTCGCGTTGTTCGAGGGTAATCCGCTGGTGCTGCCGCTTTGGTTCACTTGCATGAAACACGGCGGCTGACCGCTGGCAGGAAGCGTGGTTCCGTTGCACTTTGCAATCGTCGGAATGCCGAATTGCGTGCGGTACGTATTCACGTCGTTATACGCGTTTGGGTCATTGTACGCATCGACGATGGCAACGACTTGCCCAGCGCCGGCCGTCGATGACGGAAGGTTATACGCGCTGATCAGATCGGCGGGATGATAGCCCGACGGACCCGTTGTCGCATTCGAACCGGCGATGTCCGTACGGATGATCGCGTGGCATGCGGCTGTGCCGGGCGCCGGAGCACCGCAGACGTGCGCGAAGGTTCCATGTACGCCGGCACCGACGCCGCGGGCAGCGTAGTCCGTTCGCATTGCGCCTGATTGCGCCGTCGAAGACGAAGGCAGCGCCGTGTTAGAACCGCCGCCGGAACAGGATGCTAAAAGTGCAGCGATGGCTGCAGTAGCCACCGCTTTCAAGGTCCCCTTCAAATTGTCTCTCCACAGATGCAGCAAAGGCGTCACCGGGTGACACCTCGAGTGATCCGCGTGTCACCGCAAGCTTATGAAAAACTTAAGCCTTGCTGTGAACGCGTTATGAAGAGATTATGCGTAAAGTAGCACGCTGTTCTTATCACAAAGGTCAGCGACGAAACAAAAACTTTACAGTGCTCTAACAATTACTGCGCAACTTAGCCGGGAGGCCAGTGCATTTGCCGCCCGGCGAGCACGTGGACGTGCACGTGGGGAACGGTTTGGCCGCCATGCTCCCCGGTGTTGACTACTAAACGAAAACCTTGCGCATCTTGCTCCCGGCCCAGCTGCGCCGCCGTGCCGAAAAGCTTTGCCATCAGCGCGGCATCTCCGGAGCCCGCCAGCGTAGCGACATTCTCGACGTGCTTGACGGGCATGACGAGCAGATGTTGGGGTGCCTGGGGATTCACGTCGGTGAATGCGACGACGTCATCGTCGCGGTGGGCGAACCGTGCCGGGATTTCGCCGGCGATAATCTTGCAAAAGATACAATCGTTCATGGCTTCACCGTAAACGTCCAGCGTTTGGTCGTGCGGTTTCCCGCAATGTCTGATACTTGTACGCTCACCGAAACCTGGCCGGAGAGCGTGAACGCGGGAACGTATTCGATGTAGCGCGGCGATCGCGTGGCGGATGCGGTGACGTCGTGGTTGTTCACGACGATACGTTCGGACGACACGTTGACCGGCACCGCGCCCGCACCGAACGTCGCATAAATCGCAGCGTGCGGATCGTTGACTTCGTCGCCGCTCTCCGGCGCGAAATCGGTGATCGCCGGCGGTTCGGTTGAAATCGAGAGCGTCGCCGTCGACTCGGCAACCGGCGCATCGGCCGGCCCAACGTGCAAATGTCCAAGCAGCGGAACTTGCGTCACGTTGATGTTGCGTTTTATCGTGTACTCGCCAGTGTAAATACCGGGCTGCGTTTCGCGCAAGCCTAGATTCCGTACGTAAGCGCCGATGTCGTAATGCGCAACGTGACCGCCGGGCGTTCCTTGCAATGTAACCTGAAGCGTGTCGCCTTTTCGTAGCGGCCGCTGCGGCGCGAACGTTATGGACGAAATCTTCACGCCGGTATCGGGCGGCGGCGATCCGGTCGAGGGCCGCGTGGCGATCACCTCGCGCACTTCCGAGCTGTCGATGTTATAACGGACCATCACTTGATCGCCGACCTTCAAGCTGTCGATGCCCACGTTCGAACCGTTCAACGTAACCGTGCTCGAACGCGAAGGCGCGATCACATGTCCGTCGTCGAGCACGATCGTTCCCGAACCGCTTCCCGCGACGCGACCGGCAAGCGAGCCGTACCCGTCGATAATCTGCTTGACGTTGCCGGCGCGATCCAAACGAACTTGTGCGAAGTCGCCGGCGTGCACGTCTTCGAGCACGCCCGCATTGCTGGTGCCGGTGCTCACGTCCTGAATGATAACACTTGCATCCCGACGGATGTGCAGCGTGCGCACCGATGCGTTATGCGTCAGCGTCAACGTGGGCGGCTCCGACGCAAGGTCGAGCATCGAGAGCGTGCCCGACTCTTCGATGCCGCCGCCAACCTGCGTGATGCCGTTGCCGGAGCGTCCGATCAGCGTTGAAACAATCTCGACGCTGTTCGTTTGACGGCTATACGACGCTTGTGCGCCGAGTGCTTCGGTGAAGAACCGCAACGGTGCGTACAAGGTGTTCTTGATTTCAACGCCGCCCGTTACTTGCACGGTGTTCGCGCCGACGTGCGTTACAACGCGTCCGTTCTCGCGGTCGAAATCCAGCCCGAGCGCTTGCAAGATGCGCCGGACCGGCACGATAACGTGCCGCTGATAATTGATCGGCGCGGGGTCGACGGCGAGCCGTTGTCCGTTGAGCACCAGCGCGATCGGTGGCGGCTGCGGCTTCGACTTATGCGCGTGAGCGTTGCGCGGCGCGTGCGCGGCGCCAAGCAACAGCGCGCAGGCGGTTAGAAGTGCGAGCGGACGTCTGAGCACGCCGCCTTGTCCGCCAAGACTTCGCGGTACACCTGCGCCGTTTGAGCGGCACAGCGGTTCCACGTATAGGCGGCGGCGGTCTGGCGGCATTGCTCGCCCGCACGCGCGCGCTCGCGGTCGTCGGCAAGCAAGCGGAGCATCGAAGCGGCCGCTGCGCTCCAGTCGCGCGGCGCGAAGGTAAACGCATCGTGCGCCAGCACACTCGGGACCGCGTCGGTGCACGCGACGACGGGACATCCTTGCGCCATCGCCTCGAGCATCGGCAGGCCGAAACCTTCGCATAGCGCCGGATGCACCAATGCAACTGCACCGGCGTAGTGCGCTGCCAGCTGGGCTTCGGTCAGATCGCCCAGTGCAACGATGGCGCCGCGCTCGCGAGGGTACTGCGATCGAAGCGCGTCGAGATCGTCGGCGCCCGTGATGTACAAATCGACGTTATAATTCGAAGGCAGCGATGCCCAGGCACGTGCAAGCGTCTGGAGATCCTTATGCTCGCGATGGTTTCCCGCGTACATGAAGTACGGGTTGTCCGCGACCTGCGGCGCAACCGGTGTGAAGAATACATCGCTGCATCCCAGCGGAATGACGCGAATTTTTGCGCGATCCACGTTGAGAAAGAGATGCAAATCCTCGACGGTCCGCGGATCGTCGGTGATGACGGCCTGCGCGTTGTTGCATAACCGGCGTACGACGTATCGGTAATAGGGCGCGACGCGACGCTTGAAATACTGCGGGAAGCGCAGATGAATGAGATCGTGAATCGTTACGACATACGGCCGCGGCGCCAGCACGGGCGCATACAGCGAAAAATAATGCGTAACCGCAACGCCGCTGCGCCGGATCGCCAGCGGCAGCTCCACCTGCTCCTCGAACGAAAAGTTTTCCCCGCAATCAAATGCAATGAACCGCAAGTCGGGCGCAACAAAAGGTAGACGCGCACGCAGCTCGGCCGCATACGCTTTCATGCCCACGGACATCTGCCGCGTCTGGCGCGCGTCGAGCGCTACCGTAGGGCTTTCCACTGCACCACCATGCGGTATTGCGCCGATTTCCATGCGACGTACCATCCGCCGGGGCCGTCCATGAGCGCGCCCCGCCGCAACATCGTCCAGCTGAAACGCACAGGCACTTGGAACGCCTCACGCAGCAGAGCGGCGCGCGAAGCTCGCAAGCCGCGCGCTTCGGTTTGCGTGTACCGTTCAAACTTCGCATCGTACTGCTCGCGCGTCGGATATGAGTCGTGGATCAGCGCGCCGGGCAAGACGCCGATGCTCCCGGTTGTGCGCCAGCGTTCGTGCAGCAGCGCATCGCCGCCGGCCGCCGGTGCGGCTTCGAGCGTGACACGATCGGTCTTAAAGAAGCGCAGCACGCGTTCGCCGCGCCACATGCGCAGCGGTTTTCCGCAGAACAATGTCGTGCGGCGCATCTCGTACGCGTCGTGCGTTTCTGGCGCGTTCAGAACCGCATCGCGCAGCTGCGGATCGAGCTGTTCGTCGGCGTCGATCATCAGGGTCCACGGCGTTGCAACATTCGCAAGCGCAAACCGGCGTGCATCTACAAAGTTTTCGAACTTCCGAACGATCGCGCGCGCGCCGAGCTGCTGCGCAACGCTTGAAGTACCGTCTGTGGATTCATGATCGATCACGAGCACATTCACGCCTGGCGGCAACGAGCCCAGCACGCGGGGCAAATTGTGCGCCTCATTGTACGCCAAGACGACCGCCGTGACGGCGTCCGGTTTAAGTGACAGGCGTACTTGGCGCGAATTCCCGCTCTTCGCGCATGCGCTCCTCGTGCACCAGCGCCGCGCCGACGAAGTCTCGGTAGAGCGGTGAGGGACGATCCGGGCGCGACTTAAATTCGGGATGCGCCTGCGTTCCCACAAACCACGGGTGCATATCTTGCGGCAGCTCGACCATCTCCACCAGGGATGTGCGCCCGACCACGTGATGGCCCGAGAACCGCATGCCGTGCTCTTCAAAGAGCGGCTTATAGCGATTGTTGAACTCGTAGCGGTGGCGGTGCCGCTCGGTGATTTTCAGTTCACCATACGCGCGGGATGCATGCGTATCCGGTTCCAGCTCGCACGCGTACGAGCCAAGGCGCATCGTGCCGCCGTAGACTTCCAAGTTGCGTTGATCCGGCATGAAGTCGATGATCGGATCGATCGACGTTTCGTCAACTTCACGAGTCATCGATTCGGGCAGGCCGCACACGTTGCGTGCGAACTCAACGCACGCCAGCTGCATACCGTAGCAGATGCCGAGGAACGGCACGCGGTTTTCGCGCGCGTAGCGAATCGCTTGCAATTTGCCTTTGATGCCGCGTGCGCCAAAACCGGGCGCAACCAAAATGCCATGCGCGCCGCGCAGCACGCGTGTGCCGTCTTCTTCAATCGCTTCCGAGTCGACGCGCACTAAATTGACGGCGGCCGAGTGATGGATGCCGGCGTGATAGAGCGCCTCGTTGATAGAGATATAGGCGTCTTTGAGCTCGACGTATTTACCAACGAGCGCAATACTTACGCGACGCTCCGGGTGCATCACACGCTCGACGATGTTTGCCCAATCCTCGAGCTGCGGCGGGCGGGCTTGCAAACGCAGCTTGCGTACTGCAGCATCGGCCAGGCCTTCCGACTCCAGGTTGAGAGGCACTTGATAAATGGTCGGCGCATCACCGTTCTGAACGACGGCGTTCGGCGCTACGTCGCAAAAGAGCGCAATCTTTTCTTTCAGCTCTACCGGCATCGGCGCTGCGGTACCCGTGCGGCAAATGATCGCATCGGGCGTGATGCCGATGCCGCGCAGTTCGCGCACGGAGTGCTGTGTCGGCTTGGTTTTTAATTCGTCTGCAGCGCCCAAATGCGGCATGAGCGTGAGATGGCAGAACATGACGTTTTCATCGCCGACGTCGTAACGGATCTGGCGGATCGCTTCCAGGAACGGCAACGACTCGATGTCACCGACGGTGCCGCCCACTTCAACGATGCACACTTCCGCGCCACTCTCTTCGGCGACGCGTTTGATGTGCGCTTTGATCTCGTTGGTGATATTCGGAATGACATGTACGGTCGCTCCGAGATAATCGCCGCGGCGTTCTTTTTCTATCACCGAGCGGTAAATTTGTCCGGTCGTTACGTTGTTGGCGCGCGTGAGGGCTTCGTCGATGAAGCGCTCGTAGTGCCCGAGGTCGAGGTCAGTTTCGGCGCCGTCT
>CAZERJ010000065.1:0-17080 GCA_964514445.1 uncultured bacterium
TTTTGACGACGGGCCCAAGCCGACGGGGCTGCGCTATTGCATCGACGGCGTGGCGTTGAAGTTCGTTCCGGGGCACGCGCCGGCCGAGTAAGCGCTACAGCGTCCCGCGATTCGCTCGCGCGATGATGTCGTTCAGCGTGAGGATCTCGATCTTCTGCGACTCGCAGATGTACGTGCGAAACTCTCCGGAGAGATAGAACTCCACCAGACCTGCGCTGAAACCATCCCCGCCGATGACGATGTACGCCTTATCGAAGGCGTCGTTCTCGCGCAGCGTGTGCAACAGTTTGATGACCTCGAACGGCACTTTTTCTTCCGCACTGCCGGCGGTTTGCTGCCATTTGAGCGAGACGAGAAATTTCGATCCGTTCGGACGCATGCCGAGCAGATCGGCCTTGTGTTTTCCGCCGCCAGGCTTCGAGCCCACGATGACCTGTTTTTGCACGGCGTAGCTGTTATTGCGAAGGACCGCCTCAACGGTGACTTCGAGCGTTGAACCGGTGCGTGTGCCGGTGCTTCCCGGGAAGAGCATGCCCATTACAGATTCCTCGTGGCGATCATCTCTTGCGCATCGGCGCGGTTGCCGTCGCAGCTGATGCGGCGCGGCGCGGGTACTTTTTTGACGGAAAATCCGTGCGTACGATAGAGTTTCAAAATACGATCCGTTGCCTGATTCGATGCAATGACCGGACCAGGATGCTGCGCAAGCCACTGCGCTAGACGCTCTTGATCGGCCCATGTAAATCCACCGGCGAAATACGAAGTAAACTCGACGTCGTACGGCGGGTCGGCGTAGATGAAATCTTCGCGTTTGATGTCGAGCGCTTCAAAATCCATGCAGGTAAACGTATACGGACGCAGCGCGCGCTTAAAACACAGCAAGTCGCGATCGTAATCGATCGTCTTGTAGCGGCCGAACGGCACATTGAACACGCCGCGCGCATTGAACCGGCATAACCCATTGTAGCCGGTGCGGTTCAGATAGTAAAACAGCGCTGCCGCTTCTTCGGTCTCGGCCTCACCAATTGCGATGAGTTCATTGAAGCGCGCGCGATTGCGCGCGTAGACGGCGCGGTCGTTCTCGAGTTCGATGCCGGTCGTGCGAAGATTCAGGCCCGCTTGCAATTGACGGTAAAACGCGATGAGGTGGCCGTTGAGATCGTTCAGCAGCGCATCATGCGGATGCAAATTCAGCGTGACGGCCAGCCCGCCGACAAACGGTTCGACCAAACGACGATCTTCGTGGCCGGCCCAATACTGAACCAACCGCGGCACGAGCCAACGCTTTCCGCCCGCCCATTTAAGCGGCGGAGCTAAAAGTGCAGCCGATTGTGCCGGCGCATAAGCAACAGCCATTGCTCACAGTATTGCGTGAGCATGTGCCATACGCCTGTCATTCCGGAACGGCCGTTTCTTCGCTTCGTGTGCGCAGTGCCAGCAAGACGGCGGCCATATCGAGGTTTCCATAGCCGCGCGACGGTCTGGGCGAAAAGTGCGTGGCTAGCGTCCAGCAGCGGCGTTGCGAGGTTCGAGCGTCGAGCGGCATCACTCATCAATTGAGTGTTTTTTAACACGTCCGCTGCCGCAGCTTGCACGGAATACTCGCCCGCGATCATCTTCTCGACTTGATCGTTGAAACGCTCGAGGCCATCGGCCCGGCATTCACAACGGCGCGATACTGTTCCATGTCCAAACCGTTGCGCTGAGCAAAATGCGCTGATTCGGCGAGGCCGGTTACCATCGTCACAAGAAAAACGTTGACCGCCAGTTTCATCAGCAACCCGTTTGGAACATCGCCGCATATGACGACTTCCCGCTAAAGCGGCCCGAGGAGTTGGCGTACTTCTTCCACCGCGTGCGGCTCGCCGGCGAGCATGGCGATCAGTTGGCCGCGCTCCGCCGGTATACGTGAACCCGAAACCGGCGATTCGACGTACCAGCCGCCCGCCTCGCGAATCGCGGCATCGAGCGCTTGCGAATACTGTGGCGACATCGTACCGGCATTGACAATAACGTGACGTGAAACGTTCACCTCGAACGAGAACGTGCCGCGCTGCAACACCGTATCCATCGTATCTTCGTCAGACAACATGAATATGACGATACGGGCGTTCGCAAACACCTCCGCCGGCGTTGTTGCGACGTGCGCACCGAATGCGCGCAGCGGCTCACACTTGTGTGATGTGCGGTTCCACACGATCAGCGGCGTGCCGGCGCGCGCTACATTCAACGCCATCGGCTGCCACATGACCCCGATAAATCCCACCATGCGCTGGTTTCCGAAGTGCGCGTATACGCGCCTGTGTACTTCGCGCTTAGAGCTGCTTTTTCAAAAATACATCGGCTTGCGTCGTTTCGTGGTATGGCGCGACGCGGTGGTATCCCAATTTGCCGTAGAGCGCAACGGCTTCACGCATCGTGCTATTCGTGTCCAGGTAAATCGCCGCCGCGCCATGCTCTCGGGCAAATGTTTCTGCCGCATGCATGAGGGCAGAACCGATGCTGCGCCCACGCGAGCTCGGCCGAACATAGAGACGTTTTATTTCGAAGAACGTCTGCTCTAAAAGCGGATGGATCGCCACGCATCCCGCGGCTTCGTCGCCCTCGCATGCAATCCACATCGCATTGGCCTCATCGCGGATGTGACCATCAACTTCAGCGGCGACGTCGTCGACGTGCTCGTGCTCCCGGATCGTTTCCAAATACTCGCTGACGATAGTTATTGCAGCCGCGCGCTCGCGTGAACCAACAAGCAGTATTTCAGGCATGGATACTAGCGGCGGCCGTACCGTCCGATGAGTTTCTCACTAGCAATGACGTGACCGCGCCGCAATTCGAGATACCGCGCGTACGTCGTCTTGGGCGAAAGCGGAAGGTTCGCATCGAGCGCATCCAGCGTGAAGATGTAGTGGTGCGGTGGGTCGCCGGGCGGTGGGCACGGGCCGCCGTAGCCGTTTTGGCCAAATCCGTTGGTTGCGGCGAACGCCGGCGGTTTTAGCCGCACGGGCAGCGCGTGCCACGACGTCGGAATATTGAACACGAGCCAGTGCACGAATCCGCCGGGTGCCGGTGCATCCGGATCCCACACGGTAAGCGCGAGTTCTTTCGCATTCGGGGGCACGCCGCTCCAGTGAAGTGCGGGTGTACGATTTTGACCGGTGCAACCATTGGTGTTGTTGGCGAACGCAATCGGGATCGTACCGCCGTTCGGAAAGTCGGGCGTCTGCAGTGTGAACGCAACGGCGAGAATGAGCGAAGTCAGCATAGTTCCCTTTTCACACGGGGTTATTACGCCGAAGGTTTGAGCACGGCGCGCGCGTGACTGCCGCCGTTTGGCCGGCGCGCAACGTGAAAGTCCAATGTTAAATTGGAGACGATATAGAGACCGCGGCCCTGTTCGCTGAGCAAGTTCTCAGGCAATTTCGGCGCATGGCGGAAACCGGGCCCTCCGTCAAGCACGTGGAGAACCGGCTGCCCCGAGCTCCAATCGAGTGTTATGTCCGCCCATCGCGGCGCGAACCTTACAACGTTCCCGATGAGCTCCGAAAATACAAGTTCAGCCATGCTGCACGCCTTATTCGTAACACCGCCTCGCTCGAGTTCTTCCAGAAATTCCTTACGCACGGCGTAGGCCATCTCAGGATCGTTGACGTCGAACGACCAGTGCGAGAGACGATTCGAATGTTCAACGTGTGCCATCGTCATGAGGGCAACGTCGTCGCGCGCGCCATCGGTGATGACGGAATCATGAATTGCCAAAGCGACATTCGGTGCTTCAAGCACGTCAGGATCGCCTATCGCCTCGTACAAGCGGCGCTCGCCGTCGAGCATGTTGCGCGTGGCTTCCGTTAACCCGTCTGTATAAAGGACGAGCATCGCGCCAACCGGCAATTCCGCGGTCTGAACGGTGCGCTCGACGTGAAATGGTAGGCCGAGCGGCGCGCCTGACCCGGCCAGTTCGCTGATCGACCCGTCGGCATAGTGTACGAGTGGCCGGGGATGACCGGCGGTTGCATACGTCAGCAAGCTCGTGACGGGATCGAAAATTCCGACAAATGCAGTGACCAGCGCTTGCGTGTTTTCCGCCTTAACCGCACGGTCCGCAGCATCGAGCATCGTTGCGGGATCATCGTGAACTTGCGCGACGCCGCGCAACACCTGGCGAGCATTCGCCATCGTGACGGCAGCATCCAATCCCGAACCGCAGACATCGCCAATCGAAACCATCACGCGGCCGTCAGCGAGTTGCAATGCGTCGTACCAGTCACCGCCGATTTGGCCTTCATCGATACCCGGCCGGTAGAACGAGCTGAACATCAGTCCTTGAATCTGCGGAAGCGCTCGTGGAAGCGCAGCTCGTTGAAAACGCTGCGCGACGCGGCGCTCGTGCTGATACGCGTGCGAGACTTCGCGTAGCTTGAGCGAGAGCTTGCGCGCTTTGAGTAAGCTCTCAACGCGTGCGCGCATTTCGACTTTCGAGAGCGGACGTAGCGCCACATCGTCAACGATGTTCCACAACTCTTGCGTCATCTTCGTGACTGCCCGCCGATCGCTGAGCAACAGCACGGGAAGCATTACCGGCTCCACCGATGACCGCTCGAGCGCAAGGCGCTCGGCATTTCCTTTAAGCGACGAGCCATCCAAGATAACCAAATCGAGTTCGGGCGCCGTGGAGTCGTCGGCACTGCTAAATTCGAAGACCACCTCGTACAGCGGCGTCAAAACTTCCGCAAGCAACCTGCGGTTTTCGCTGTTTGCGAGGATGACGAGAATCCTCTGCACGCCTACGTTTCGCTCGGCTGCATGGAGCGCAGCACTCCAAAAAGCCCGCCGAAATTGTGTATCGCGTCGCCGATCTCTAGGCCGTTCGGCGTAATTCTGTATTCATAGATGCACCGCTGAAAATCGCTGAGCCGTTTCTTCAGCACGCCGATGACGCGCCCAATCTCCGCGCGCTTGCCTTCTTGACGCTCCACATAACGCATGAAAACGACGTTATCCGCGAGGTAACTCACACCTACTTCCGTGATCCGGAAATCATTGACGTTGACGACCTCATTCACAAGCAGCACGGTAACGCCTACGTTCTGGAGATAGCGGCAGAGCGCATGCAGCCGCTCATTCACATCGTCGCCGCGCACCGCGAGTTGGTATCCGCTGATGCTATCAATCATGACGATCCGCGTGCCGTTCGACTCCACATCTTTACGGACGAAATTCGCAAACTCATCCGCCGAGAATTGCAACGCCTCGACGTAATTGACCGACAAGGTCCCTTGCTCAATCATATGCGCCACGGGCGTATTGACCGCTTCGCACCGGCGCAGCAATGTCGCCCTTGGTTCGTCGAACGTATACGCGGCACTACGGTCGCCACGCACCGCTGCCTCTTTGACGAATTGCATTCCCACCGTCGTCTTACCGATACCACTCGGTCCCGTAATCAGCGTGATGGTACCACGCTCGATGCCTCCGTGCATGAGGTCGTCCATCTTCGGAAGCCCCCAGGAGAGCAGTTGTGGCTCGAAATCCGTCACGTGCCTGCGCGGCACAAGGCGCGGAAAGACGACGGCACCGTGCGAGGTGAGGCGCAACGTGTGCGTACCGCCTTCGTAGTCCGATCCGCGCAATTTCGTAACGGTAAGCGTCCGCCGTCTATTGTCGGGATCCAACTGGATGACGCCATCACTCAAAAACCGCAGGTCGTCGTCGGGCGCTTCGAGGCTGCCTTCCGACGTCATCACAATGCAACTGCCCATTTCCAGCAGGTATCGCAAGAATGAGATTGTCTGGCGCCTGAACTCCGGTGCGTCCTTCGAGAGATATCGCAGCGCTGTCATAGAGTCGATGAAGATGCGTTTCGGTTGAACGCGCTGGACCACTTCAATAATGCGCTTTGTCGTTGGTTCCAGCTCGACTTCGGCAGCCGAAAAGATGTCGTAATTGCGCATGTTCTCGAAGAGGTCCGAGGAAGGACTGAGGTCGCAAAACTGAACGCCGGACGTATCGAAACCCGTCTGAGCGGCGTTGGCCCGCAGATCGCCCTCCGACTCTCCGAACGTTACGAACAGTGCGTTCTCGCCCGCCGCTGCGCCGCTGGTCAAGAAATGCCAGCCGAAGGTCGTCTTTCCGCCTCCCGGTGGCCCCGTCAGCAGATATGTGCGCCCGGCGATGTAGCCACCGTGAAGAACTTCATCGAAACCGGGGACACCGGTTGTCATTCTTTGCTGCTGCCGCACGCTGCCGATCGTCACTAGGCGTCCTCCTCCCCGTTACTAAGCGAGGTAGTGGTTCCCAGGGAACGGCCCTAAAAAACGCCCAAGGGATTGGAGGTGCCCCGGGCGCTGAATCGGGTTTCGTCGTGGAGCCGACGGCCGGACTCGAACCGGCGACCTGCTGTTTACGAAACAGCTGCTCTACCAACTGAGCTACGTCGGCATGCCTGCGGACAGCCACCCCTGGTTCTGCGCCGTGACTTGCTCCCCTTCACCGACTGGAGCGCGTCCCCTCGAAAGCGCATAGTCTCAGTTTTGAATGGGTCGCTCAGGGCCGGATCTTTCACTGAGCCATCGTGCATGTATGGTGCCCTCACCGCAACGTTGCGTAGCGTCGGTGCTTTGAACGCACCGATATCGTCACCGCGGCGCGTCACCTCGTAGACAATCGCCTTCGTAATATTGCCGAGTGAGACCGGATTCGCATCGTTCGGAAAGGCGGTATGGAACATCGGCGGATAGCGCGGATCGCTTGCGAGCCGCGAAAGCAGCACTTTCTCTTTGCCGCTCATACCGAGTTCGATCGGATGCTCGCCAAACATCGGCACAAGCATCTGCTTCTCGAGTTGAGCGACAACTTGCGGTCGTAAAAAAGATAGTGTCTCAGATCGACCTTGGCTTGCGTCATCGGATTGTCCGCCGGAACCACGGGCTGCGCCGCGCATGCCGGTAAGTTCCATGCGGCGATCCGCTGGCGCACGCCGAATTCTTGCCTTCAAAGCTCAAGAACGCGACGTCTTGCTGTTGCCACGTTCCGTCCTGGTCGAGTTTGAGCGGCACAGTTTTTCCAGACGCATCGATCAATTCCACGCCGGAAACATACAGGCGCAAAAACTGCGGCGTTACGGCAGATTTGCTCGTTCCCAGGCCGGCGTAAGTGGAACCGCACGCAAACCGTTTACCGCCGACAACGGGTTCAAATTTGATCGTGTGGGCCTTCTCGGATGGTCCTAGCGACAACGTCACCGCTGCGGCAGTAAACGCGGCGAGGACCCGGGAGATGCTCATAGCGTTAGAAAGTTTCATACGCCCACTGTAGGCGGGCTGCGTGCGATCAGTCTTGCACGAGATTTGCTCGTTCGTCCCGCCGGAACGTTTCGGCAGCATGGCCGGTAAATCGTTTGAACACGCGGCTCATGTGGCTCTGATCGGTGAAACCGCATTCCAGCGCGATACCGGGAAGATCGGAGCGCGCATCGGAGATCGTGCGTCCGTGAAACCGCCGGTACGCGCGGCACAGGTGTGCCGGATGCACGCCGGCGCGTGCGGCGATCGCTTCCAGATTGAGCGGACCCCGGAATTCCTCGCGAATCGTTTGCTCAACGTCGCTCAGCCACTGCGGTTCTTTGAGCTCGTCGGCGGATCGTTTGGCGACATGCGAGCACAGTTCGTACATGAGCGGCTCGATGTCGCCGTCGCTCTCGGCGCGCGCAAGAAATTCGCGGTACAGCCGCAGCACGAGCCACACCGGATCGCCGCCATGCAGTTCGAAGACGTGCGCGCGCGAACCGCCGAGTTCCGCGATCACCTCGCTCCAACGGTCCAGCAAGCCAACGGCAAAGAAGCGCGACGCCATGTGCATTTCGTCTTGATGTACCGTGCCGGCATCGTGATACACGAGCGTGTACGGTTCGTACGTCAGATCGAAACCCTCACCGCGCTCGGCGTATGAGCCTTCCAGCAATAGGCTGAAGTAGGCGGCATCGTGCACGTGAGGCGCGACATATTTCGCGACGGGATGGCGCACTTCAGAGAGAATAACGCCCGCCGTTTGCCACGACGTGGTCTCGCCGGCAAAATATCCCGGCGGAAATGCAAACTGGGACGGGTGTCCGTTCATTGTCATACCGTGTAGGGTAACCGCGCGGCGCGCCGCCGGTCTTGTACGCGCTTAACCTTCGTTGGATTCCCACATGCCGATTACCGCGCCGGTCGGATCGGCGATAATGCTGAACGATCCATAGCCGGGCACCGGCGTAACGTCCCGGATAACGGTTGCGCCAAGCGACTTTGCTTTATCCGTCGATTCTTTGACATTCGGGACGATCACATACGCGGTCCATGCGACGGGAGCGCCCGGTGGTTGTTGCATCATGCCGCCGCCCGCACCGTCGCCAGGATGAAACATGGTGTACGTGCCGCCGTCCGGCATCGGATAGTCTTCCATTTTCCAATCGAAGAGCTCGCCATAAAATGCCTTCGCCTTGCCCAAATCCGATGTGGTGAGCTCGATGTGCCCCCAAGCGTTGCCCATAACGTCTCCTTTTTACCGTCTGTCTACGATAGCACCGCCGCTCGCGGGCGTGACAAGGGCCTAACGTCTTTTGGCGAACAGGCGGCACGTGGACGCGCCTGCTGCACACCGCCGCGTTTTTTGGCTTGCGATTGCCGCCGTGTGCGCGCTTCTCTGCGCGGCAGCGATCGTGCGTTGGAACGATTGGACGTACGGCAGCGACACGGGAACGTTCGCGCAAACCATCGCGAATGCGTTCCACGGATTCACGAACGGAATGGAAGGCGGTACGCACTATCGCTTTCACTTCTCGCCGCTGCTCGCGATTCTGTGGCCGCTTATTGCCGCCACGCGATCGCCGCTTGCACTCCAGTTCGTGCAAATTGCGCTGATCATAGCGGTAGCCATTTTGCTGGCACAAATTACTGCCGCATATGTGCCAAGCCCGTGGCCAGAGCGTTGCGGCGCACTGGCACTACTTTATCCGCCGCTGCTTGCCGCCGCATTTTCGGAGTTTCACGAGCTCGCGTTCTACCCGGCAATGCTTTTGGCACTTCTGCTTGCGGCGGACCGTGCACGGTGGTTGTGGTTTGCCGTGCTTGCACTTGCGATCGTTCTCATTCGGGAAGATGCGAGCGCAGATCTGATCGTCATCGGCATCGTGCTTGCCGTTTTCGGCGCCCTGCGCATCCGCACGCGTGAGCGCGGACTGCTCCTTGGAGAACCGCTCGAACCCGAGCGGCTGACCGTAGCGGGGTTTGCGCTGGCGTTACTCGCGGCAGGTTCACTTGCAGTCTATGCGTGGATCGTTCTTCCGCATGCAGGGGCATGGAACCCATCGCATTTTTACGACTATTCGTTTGCACGCGGACCGCTGCAGACGATACTCGCGATTTTTACGCACCCGCTAGCGCTGCTTGCGGCAATCGCGACAACCGGACGCCTTACATATATCCTCGAGGCGCTCGTGCCGCTTGCGCTCTTGCCGCTGTTTTCGCGCTGGTCGTTGCTCGCGCTCCCGGCGTTCGCCGGCATCTTGCTTGCCAGCGACGCAAGCGTGTGGCGCATGGGCATGCATTACGTGTTGCTCTGGTCGCCGCTGTTACTGCTCGGCGCGTGCTGGAAATTGGCGAGAATGGTACGCGCGCACGACGACGCACGCGCGCTGGTGTGGTGGTACGCGGCGCTAGGTTTTTGCGCCGTTTTTCTCATAGCGTTCAATCCAATGCATCCGGCGCATTACCTGCGGAGCGAGAAGTTCATGCATCCCGCCGACGTCAAACGGGCGCTGATTTGTGTGCCGCACAATGCCGCACTTGCACTGCACGACGAGTGGTATGCTCACGAAGCGCTTGCGTATCCGAACAGCACGGTGCTGGGAGATCGTCCGGATCTGTTTGCGGGCTACATCGCCTACGACGTGCAATGGCAAAACGCCATTTTCGAGCGCAGCTTTCCGGCATTGCAAGCGGCGCAACAAAGCGGCGCACTACAGCTCGTATGTTCGTCCGGGACGGTGCGGGTGCTGCGGACTACAATAATCCCCGCAAAGCGATAACGCGCGACGGCGCTTTCGACACCAGACACGCGTAGAGACTTTCCCACGTATCAGGGCGCGCGAAAAGGTAACCTTGCGCGTAATGGCAGTTGAGGCTACACAAGAACTGACGCTGTGCCTCCGTCTCGACGCCTTCAGCAACGACGCGAATGCCCAGGGTTTGCGCGAGCGCAGCGATCGCTTTGAAGCGATCGACGTCGATGAACAGCACTGCAACCGATTCGCCGCGTTCTCTTGCACCGGTTAAAATTTCCGGCAAGCGCTCCTCGAGCGCAACGCGGTTTGGGAGCCGTGTGAGCGCATCCGATCGCGCCGCTTCCCGCGCACGCGTGTCGCCTTGCCGCACCTGCCGCGCGAGGCGCCGCACGCGAACGATCAGCGCGCAAGACAACCGACACAAGCGACCTATTCCTCCATCGCTCGCTTAATGCTGCCTTTACCGCGGCTCGACCGTTAAGTTTTTATGGCGTCAGTGTAAATCAGTGTGCTCTTTGTCATGAAACGTACCGCGCTTCGCGCTACGGTCCAATTCGAGATCGTCCAGAAAGTAGTATACGATCTTCCGATCCGGAAAACCGACCTTTGCGAGCTCGCGTCCGTTCATGGTCACGACCTCGTGAATGCTGCCGGTTTGTCCGGCATAGCGGTAATTGACGTCGCTGTAATTGGGATCGCCGGCCTTCGGGCGGGGCGTCGCCTTGACGCCGCGCAACGGCGTTTGGTGACGATGCATCCGTGGCGCGTTCGCGAAGGGAGGCGCATGATCATTGAGTATCGCGGACAGCGGCCAAAAATTGACCCAAGTGCCTTTATCGCGCCGACGGCCGTGCTCATCGGCAACGTCGAGGTTGGCCCGGAATCGAGCATTTGGTTCGGAGCGGTGCTGCGCGGCGACAATGGGCCAATCCGCATCGGCGCTCGCTCCTCCATTCAAGACAACTGCGTTCTTCATGTGAGTGAGCACGGACAGACGATCGTGGAGGATGACGTCACCGTCGGCCACTGCGCCGTCATGGAAGATTGCCGCATCAAACGCAAAGCGCTCATAGGCAGTAACGCTGTTGTGCTGGGCGGAGCAACCGTTGGCGAACGCTCGCTCGTCGCCGCGGGGAGTGTGGTCGGCGAAGGCGCGCAGATCCCCGATGGCGTGCTCGCCGCGGGCGCTCCGGCCAAAGTAAAGAAGCCAATCGACGGCGAGGCCGCGAAGTGGATAGATATTAGCGCTGAAGAATACGTCCGGCTCTCCCGCACGTACTCGGACGCGGGCCTGGGAGTGCACATCAGCGGGTCATAATGCGAACACATTCCGATCATGGCCGTGGGTGCATTTTGAAGCATGAGCCCGCGCAAGATGAAGTTATTCGCAGAAAATAAACAACAATGTCCTGAAAATCCACAGCGAATCACAGATCATCCTCAGGGCCTTTCGCGCGACCAAAAGAACCTGAGTTTCGTGGCCAACAATGATGTGTTCACGATCCTCACGCGCGATTTTTCATATTGCGTGCGCCGCTCCGCGGCACAAGCTGTCGTCGATGCGTTATCGCGGCGCGAGGTAAGTATTGACGTTGCGACGCTCAGCGGTGAGCAAAATGTCACCGTCCAACTGCGCGACGTGGTGCAAATCATCGAGCATCGATTGTTGAATAACGACCGAATGCAATTATGGTGGTCCTCAGGAAATGTCATCGATTTCACTCGGTATCGGGAAACGCTTCCCGTCTAGCGTCCTCAGTGTAAATTCCTTTTGCTAAAATTTCCAACACTCGAAGAAATTCGTTGGCGTCCGCTAAGCGTTCGAACGCGTTCCTTCCGCGATGAATCATAACGTATCGCGAATAGAGAAATAGGAGCGTATCAGCCCGTTCGATCTTATTGCCGCGTTCTTCGTTGCAATACGTGCATGCGGCCACAATCCACTCCTGCTTGCAAAGGCGCAATTGCCGCTCGGTCATCTGCGACTCAAACCGGCGCGTGTACGAACGCGGGATTAGGTGATCCGGAACGAGTCCAAAAAGATTACGAAACTGATCTGGGCTGAATGCGTCACCCGCTACCGCTTCGCGTAAGCGCGGATCGGCTATGTTGAGCGTCGTTTGGCTTGCCGGCATTCTGGAGGCCAGCGCGTCGAGATGGGCGAGCCTCAGTTTCTTGGCTTCTTCGCTGCCTTCATGGTAAATGCAACGGTAAGCGTAGCGGTTGAAAATCTTATACGGTGACTCCAGTGGCTCAAACTCTTTGTCGTCGTGATTCAGTCGATACTTGCGCCGTCGTCGTTCGATATCGGGAAAGGCATCGGGATACTCGTCTTGACGCAGCCAAAACCGCTGACCGCACGGACAGAGCGCTTCAATCGCGTTCCTTGCTACTAAGTAGCGAGCTTTCACCCAAGTTTTCTGCCGGCATCCGCCACAGGCACGGATAAGTTGCACCGTCTCAAACGGCGTCTCGTAACTGGAGAGGTCGAAAAGCGGATCCATACCCTACCCGCAGTGTTCTTTTGGCCGCTTGGGTCGCCCTGCGACGAGAGCGCGATGCGCCGGGGGCGCTTTGGCCTTCAATAGCGAAATAGAGCAGCGTGGAAGGGTCGAACGATTTCACCATTCGCGCGGCAACGGTCAACGGTTCAGGTAGTCAATCCGCTAATCTCGTTATCACCAACGCGATCTTTCGCATGGGCATCCCGGTTGCGCCGAAAAACGTCTTTCCGTCGAACATCGAGGGTCTGCCGACCTGGTTCGACGTTCGCTGCTCGCCGCGCGGTTATCAATGCCGCAGCCGCGAGATCGACATTCTGATTGCGCTCAATCCCGCAACGTGGCAAAAAGACGTCGCGAGCGTTCGCAGTGGCGGCGCGATCGTCCATGAAGCCGCGTACGCGCTAAGCGAATCGACGCAGCGCCACGACGTGAGCTATTACCCCGTGCCGTTCGCGAAGCTCGCCAAAGACCACGTGAGCGACGGTGCGATGCGCAAGTATCTGACGAACATGATTTACGTCGGCGTGGTTGCGCAGCTGTTCGGCATTCCGCTCGAACAGATCGAAGGCGCGCTTTCAAGCCAATTCAAAAGCAAACCGAAAGCCGTCGAGAGCAACATGCAAGCGGTTCATTTGGGCTTTGACTACGCGGCCACGAACTTGGAAAAGCAAGATCTGTACCGGCTGCAACCGATGAGCGGTAAGACGGACGATCTGGTGTTGCTCGAAGGCAACAGCGCAGCAGCGCTCGGATGCATCATGGGCGGATGCACTGTCGTTGCATGGTATCCGATTACGCCGTCGTCGTCGCTGTGCGAATCGTTCATTGCATATGCCGAAAAATTCCGTGTCGATAAGGCGAGTGGGGAACGCAAAGCCGCAATTATCCAAGCCGAAGACGAACTGGCTGCGATTGGCATGGTGTTCGGCGCGGGGTGGGCAGGCGCACGGGCGATGACATCGACCTCGGGTCCCGGCTTGTCGTTGATGGCCGAATTCGCCGGCTTAGGATACTACGCAGAAATTCCGGGCGTGATTTTCGATATTCAACGTGCCGGTCCATCCACGGGTTTGCCGACACGCACGCTGCAGGCTGACTTAAGCTTCACGTACGGCCTTTCGCACGGCGATACGAAACATATCGTCCTGCTGCCGGGAACGGTCGACGAAGCATACGAGTTTTCGATGCAGGCGTTCGATTTGGCCGATCGTTTTCAAACGCCAATCTTTGTACTGAGCGATCTCGATCTCGGTATGAACCGCTGGATGACGCAAGAATTGCGGTATCCGGAGAAGCCGTTCGATCGGGGCAAAGTGCTGGACGCAGCGGAACTTGCGAACGTGGAGTCGTGGGGACGCTATGTAGACATGGACGGCGACGGCATTCCGTACCGCACCGTTCCCGGAACCGAGCATCCGCTGGCGGGATATTTCACGCGCGGCTCCGGCCACGACGAGAACGCGAATTACTCCGAAGACCCGGACGTCTTCGCGGGAAACCTGGACCGCTTGACGCGCAAGCACAATACTGCGCGCGCCGTCGTACCTCAGCCGGTCATCGAAGAGAACGGCAACCGCCTAGGCATCATCGCGTACGGCACAACGCATCATGCGGTGATCGAAGCGCGAGACGTCCTCACCGAGCGCGGAGTGCAAACCGATTACCTGCGTATTTGCGCGCTACCGCTTGCGCCGTCGATCGAAGCATTCATCGAACGGCACGAACGCGTTTACATCGTCGAACAGAACCGCGACGGGCAAATGTTCGGCATCCTTCGTCAGGAACTAGCACCGGCAGCGATCGCCAAACTGGAATCGATCCGGCATTACAACGGCGTGCCCATCGACGCGCATGTCATCATCGATCCGCTGCTCGCCTCAGAAACGGTAACCGCATGACCACGCAAAACGTCAACATCCTCGGCCTCACCCGCGACGTCTACAAGGGCGCCGTGAGCACGCTGTGCGCGGGGTGCGGACACAATTCGATTACGAACAATCTGATCAAGGCGCTTTACGATTACGGCGTCGACCCGTACAAGCTCGCCAAGATGAGCGGCATCGGCTGTTCTTCGAAGACGCCGGCGTACTTTGTCGATCGCGCCCACGGTTTCAACGGCGTTCACGGACGCATGCCCTCGATTGCAACCGGCGCCAAACTGGCGAACCGCGAGCTCATGGTCCTCGGTGTCAGCGGCGACGGCGACACGGCCAGCATCGGCCTTGGCCAATACTGTCACATGATCCGGCGCAACGTTGACTGCACGTACATCATCGAAGACAACGGCTGCTATGGCCTCACGAAGGGGCAATTTTCGGCGACTGCCGATCGCGGCTCGGTGCTCAAGAAAGGGCAAGTCAACGAGTTCGAAACCATCGACGTGTGCGGCCTGGCTGTTGAACTCGGCGCAACCTTCGTCGCGCGATCGTTCTCCGGCGACGGCAAGCAGCTTATTCCGCTGCTGCAAGCGGCGTTCGCGCATCGCGGCACGGCGGTGCTGGATGTGATTAGCCCGTGCGTAACGTTCAACGATCATGAAGGCTCGACGAAGAGCTACTCCTACATCAAGGAGCATCACGTTCCCGTTCACTCGCCCGACTTCATCATGCCGCGCGCTGAAGTGCTCGCCGACTATGAACCCGGCACGGTGCACGAAGTAACGTTCGAAGACGGCTATCGCGTGCTGCTGCGCAAACTGGAGCGCGATTACGATCCGACCAACCGCATCGGCGCCTTGCAAGTAATGCACGAAGCGCGCGAGCGCGGGGAACTCGTAACGGGTTTACTTTATATCAACACGGCCGCCCGCGACTTGAACGCACGCGAACGCTTACCACGCAAACCACTCGCTCAGCACAACGAATCCGACCTGCGCATCAGCCGCGAAGATTGGGCTTCCCTGATGGGATCGCTTCGCGGATAATTCGACAGGCCTACGTGTCATGGTGAGGTATCGAACCACGGCCGAGGCATCGAGGCCCGCCTGCCACGCGGCTTCGACATCGCTTCGCTGCTCAGCGGTGGTTCGATACCTCACCATGATACGAACCGGTTGCAGCTAATCTGCAAAAATTTCTATTTCGTACGCATCGGGATCGAGGAAGAACAGTTGGTATGTGCCGTTGTGATCCGACGGTCCGGAAACCATTTGCGCCCCGCGTTCGCGTAGGCGTTTGCCCCACTCGTCGACTTCTGCGCGCGATGGCACTTGAAAGCCGTAGTGAAACTTCGCGCGATCTGCCGGCGGATTTAGTCGCAGCGTAAGGAGAAAGTCCGGCCAGCGCACGGCAAGGTCATCAACGTCGCGCTCGACGTTCAATCCGAGCACGTCGCGATAAAACTTCTCGGATTGATCGAGATCGCTGATCCCTAAACTCAAATGAGAAACGCGAATCATAACGGCGCCGCATAGTGCGATTCGTCGCCGTACGGCAGAAACAGCGTGTACTCGCGCTGGAAGCGCAGCCTCACGGTTCCCGTCGGACCGTTGCGATGCTTAGCAATAATAAACTCCGTCAAATCAGGCTCCGTTACGTCGTTGTTGTAATAGCCTTCACGGAACAAAAAGGCGACCATATCGGATTCTTGCTCGAGCGAGCCCGAGTTGTGTGTCAAGAAATCATCAACACAGAAATTATGCAGATCGCCGACGGTGATGTCGTACACCGTTTCGATGCCGCACGGTTCAATCGATACGATCTCGTCCCATAGCACGTCTGTATCATTGAGAACGGCGACTCTTTCGTCAACGGGACGTGCCGCTACCGTTGCGCACGCGTGCGCGTACTGGGCGTGTTCGGTTCTGAAACGGCGCGCCACGTCTGCCAGAACGTCGCTGACGCGAAGCGGCGAGGTCGCTGCGACGTCACCCGCGTCATTAAGGCGCGGCACGGCAACTGACTTGCCCTTCTCTAAGTCACTCAGCTTGGCCCATCGCGACTTTGAGAGGAAGCGGTGACCGTCGGTGCAGCGGATAGTGCGACCGCTTCGAGTCGTCACCCGAAACACGGTCTTCTCACCGACACACCACGCATCGGTGATGGGCCGCTTTACCATCTTAAGATGGCCGTCGGCCGCCCAAACGTTAAAGCGCAAGCCATTCTTGACGATGTCTTCAATGGCAACGCGAGCGCCGGTGTCGCCATCAATGACCTTGGAATCGCCGGTTAAGCAATCGCGCAGGTCACTCAACATCGGGCGTTTGTCGCTGCGTGTTTCTACGCCTCGGTTGAGCTGTGCAAGGGCGATGATTGGTACGCCGAGATCTTTTGCCGTTGTTTTGAGGGTGCGGCAGATGTCCGAGAGTTCTTCGTTCCGGTTCGCGTTGCGCGACGTGACGGCGGGTTTTACAAGTTGCAAATAATCGATAAATACCGCCGACAAACCGTGCGCCGATTTCAAACGGCGGCAGCGGCTGCGTATTTCAGAGACCGAAAGGCCACCGGCATCGTCGAGATAGATCGCAAGATCGTTGAGCGTGCCCATCGCATCGGAGATCTTCTCCCAGTGATGCGGTTTGATGTTGCCGCGGCGC